>WGBG01000176.1 GCA_015494395.1 Deltaproteobacteria bacterium | reverse complement strand
CAGGGCGACCAGCGCCGCCAGAAGTGTCTTGTTGGAAATCTTCATCACTCTCCTCCCGTGCTTAGTCATTCATGTAGAAGATAAAGGGTTTGGCACCTGATTCCGGTCTCAGAACCCATACTGCCTTGTCAGGCTTACGCAGAAGTTTGGATGGCTCGCTGTTAGGATCAGCAAGGTCGCCGAAAACCCTGACATTTGCAGGACATGCCGCTGCACAGGCAGTCAGTTTCTCACCCTTGGACAGCCTGGTATCCAGACAGAAGTTACACTTGTCGATGGCCCTCTTTTCTTCATTGAAATAACGGGCATTGTATGGACAGGCTGCCATACATGTCTTGCAGCCTATGCACTTGTGGTATGTCATTATGACAATACCTGTTTTCGGGTCCTTGGTTGTGGCCTTGGTGGGGCATACCCTCACGCATGGCGGGTTGAGGCAGTGGTTGCAGAGCACGGGCATGAACACGCGGTCTTTTACCCCGGGTTCAGGCTCGAGAATCCTTTCAAGGATGGTTGTTCTGTAACCCTCTTCGGGCACGTTGTTTGTTTCTTTGCAGGCCTCTTTACACTTTTCACAGTCAACACAGTGATTCTGGCGTATTACCATGCCGTAGTGAGGCTTGTAGTTGGTACCCCTCCTGTAGTTTTGCAGGTCAAAGGCAGCTTCCGCCTCATCCTCCCCTATGGGTGCCAGGGATAAAATGGTTCCTCCAGCCATGAGACCGGTAATCTTCAGTCCCAACTTCAGGAATGTTCGACGTTCTTCGTCTGTAATGGCTTCGGGCCTTACGGACTGTTCGTTTCTCACAGTTCTGTCCTCCTCATTGGTTTGAAAATTTGCAGACAGGTGCACTCGAGCCGCAGTCATTTCGACAGCCTTTGCCTGCCGAAATTTTCTACTCCTGCTGACATAGACCTCAAGCCGGGCGGTTGAAGGCAATGTGCCTGCATGCTAATTATCTCAACTCCTTTAAATATCATATTTTCCAACTTAGTTCACTAAAAAAATACAGTTGACTTGCCTCTGACGGATCATTGGCAATACTTTGGTTTTTAGCATAAAAACAGAAAAGCCCGGCGTCCTGATGCGGAAACCGGGCCTGTTTTTATTAACAGTAATTGTCAGCCCGTATCTGGCACGAAACGGACACTAGGACATTACTTTTTGTGGCAGCCGCTGCACTTGGTGGGAGCACCATCAGCTTTGTGCTCCTTGTGGCAGTCCTTGCAGTTCTTGTGGAATGCATTCATAGGCTTCTGGAGCTTCTTGGGAACTTCTGAGCTTCCCTTGTGATGGCATGCTTCACATTTCTGAATTTCCATACCTTCCTTGTAGGCGGAGTGGCCCGGACCGTGGTGACATTCACCACACTGGATCTTTTCCTGGTGTTTGTGATGCTCAAATGTAACATTGCCTTTCTTCCCAGCTTCAAGAACAATTGTTGCAGGGCCGTTGTTGGCAAAGGCCACACCTGCCATTACCAGGCCAAAAAGCAGAGCTACTAGCAGAGTTGAAATTCTTCCGTTCATTTTTTAACTTCCTCCTTTGTTGGAAAATTAAAATGAATAACCATTCATAATACCATACTCCCTTTAACGAAGATGTCAGAAAATGTCAACAGAAGAATGTCAACTTTTGAAGAGATTATGTGCAAATGGTCGGGTTTATGGTCTTTTCAAGGCTACATTCCGGCATGGAGAAATAGCTTGGAGTGAGTCTGTAATTTATAAATAAAAATTGGCGTCTTTACAGTTCCATGAAATTGGGAGTATGTTTAGAGATTGATTGTTGAGTGCCAATACCCATGACCTGGAGGAAAACAGTTTGAAAATAATATTTGATGAGGATATCACAAAGGATGTGCGCGCCTCAATAGAAGAAGTGATAACAGATGCCATTACCGCACCATGTGAATGCGGATGCAAGGAAGTATATGTGAGCCTGCAGTCACCGGGAAGTATTGATGTTAAATGTTACGATTGCGGTACCAGTTTTTTTGAGCTTGAGATTGAAGAGGAAGAGGAGGTTTCCGAAATTTGAACCCTTTCATGTCTTGATTTCAGAATTTAGCTGCCTGTTAGGAAGTGTTTGTCCAGAATAAGTTGTCAGGTTTTATCGTCTGGATATTGGTGATAATGTATGCAATATTCGGAATTAGGGAGGTTTTAGCACTAGGATGGCCAAGATAAAAATTGCTGTCGCAGGGGTAGGAAACTGTTTTTCCTCGCTGTGGCAGGGTATCAATTATTACCGTACCAGGACTGCGGATGATGCAATAGGTTTGATGCACTGGGACATCGGCGGATATACGCCTGGTGATATAGAAGTCGTTGCTGCCTTTGACATAGACCGTAGAAAGGTCGGGCAGGATGTCTCAAGGGCAATTTTTGCCCCGCCCAATTGTACAACGGTCTTTTGCGATGATCTGCCTGATACCGGCGTAAAGGTACAAATGGGGAAAACTCTGGATGGTTTCTCTGAGCATATGGCAGATTATCCTGAGAGTCAGACCTTTGTCCTTGCTGATGAGCCTGAAGCCACAGAGGAAGATGTTGTCAGGACACTCAGGGAATCAGGTGCTGAGATACTGGTGAATTACCTCCCGGTTGGTTCAGAGCAGGCTGTGCGGTTTTATGCAAAGTGTGCACTTGAGGCAGGAGTTGCCTATATTAATAACATGCCTGTTTTTATAGCCAGTGACAAGGAGTGGGCAAGCCAGTTCCAGGAAAGGGGCATTCCCGTTATTGGAGATGATATCAAATCGCAGTTGGGGGCTACAATTACACACAGGGTCCTTGCAAACCTCTTCAAGAACAGGGGCGTAAAGCTTGAGAAGACCTACCAGCTGAATACAGGTGGCAACACCGATTTTCTGAACATGCTCAACCGTCACAGGCTAAAATCCAAAAAACTTTCCAAGACAGAGGCAGTTCAATCCATGCTTCCGCAACGCCTTGAGCCTGAAAACATCCATATTGGGCCCAGTGACTATGTACCTTTTCAGAAGGATAACAAGGTGGCCTTTATCAGGATGGAGGGAAAACTTTTCGGCGATGTGCCCATGCATCTTGAAATGCGTCTTTCCGTTGAAGATTCACCCAATTCGGCAGGGGTTGCCATTGATTCAATAAGGTGCTGCAAGCTGGCGCTTGAGCGCGGCATAGGCGGGGTGCTTGAATCGCCTTCAGCATATTTTATGAAACATCCCCCAAGGCAGTTTACCGATGATGAGGCATTCAGGCGGACCGAGGAGTTTATAGCAGGGAAAAGAAATTCCTGAGCCATTTCTTGTTTTGTAGCTTTTCAAGGTCGGCATTTGCCGGCCTTTTTTGGTTGTAGCCACAAAAAAATATTTTCCCCCCTTGACCTGTTATCAATCATGCTTATTTTCCAGGCATAAGGAGGCGTCAGTTCTTGGCACCTGTTAATCCCGGGTCTAGTTAGTAATTGATAAAATTGAATATAACACCCTGTGCATAGGGGTAAAATGGCAGCTTTAACATGTAATGCTGTTATCGTTGTTTTGTTGTCTAATGTGTTCAGTGAGAAATAGAGAAATTTCAAAAGTTTGAATAAAAAAGTTTAAAAAATATTATTAAGGAGGTGTTTGAATATGCTTAGTCCATGGTTAGCTGTATCAGATCCTGCTTTCAGTCAGCTTGAAGAACTGGGAAGAGAGATGCAGAAGCTTCTGGGCTTTTATGCTCCTGCCGGCAATATCAGAGGTGTGATCAGCGGTACTTTTCCACCTGTGAATGTTGCCGAAACCCCGGAAAAGGTTATTGCATACATCTATGCTCCGGGAATCGATGTATCAAAACTTGATCTTTCAATAGAGAAAAATCTTCTGACTATAGCTGCAGAGCGCAATACCGCTGCTGATATAGGTGAGAATGTAAAGCCGGAAGGCTATTACCGCCGTGAACGCTTTACAGGTGGTTTCAAGAGGGTGATTTCCCTGCCTGAATCTGTAGATCCTTCCAGGACCGAGGCCTCTTATGAAGCCGGGATACTGACTGTGTCTATACAGAAGAAGGAAGAGCAGAGGAGCAGAAAGATCGAGGTCAATGTAAGCTGAAAAATTAATTTAGGAGGTGATAATCATGGCTGATACAAAAGAACTCCGCACACAGGATGGCAGGGGAACTCCTGCAGCTGCACAGAGCGAAAAAAAACCAGCGCTTGTGCCGCCCGTTGACATATATGAAGATGAAAATGGGATTATTCTCCTGGCAGATATGCCAGGTGTATCCAAGGATGCACTTGATATTCAGGTAGATAAGGATGTGTTGACCATCAAGGGTGATATATCCCAGGCAATTCCCGAAGATGCCAAGCCGCTTTACGTTGAGTTCAGCGGTCCCGGCAGCTATGAAAGGGCTTTTACAATCGGCCCGGATGTTGATGTCAACAGGATAGAGGCAAGCATGAATGCCGGAGTTGTAAAGCTTGTACTGCCAAAGGCAGAGCATTCAAAGCCGCACAAGATTGAAGTAAAGGTGGCCTGATGCAGTAGCAGTTGGTATCACGAATAATTCCTAAATTAAATCCGGTAATAAAAGCCCGCATGAAGCGGGCTTTTTTGTTTTGTGCCTGGCTTGACCGTTTGGTTCTCGCGCTATTGACGCCTTAAACATGCCCGTTTATAGTTTGGCTCCATTGGAATATTTTTTTCGTTCTAAGTTCTACCTGGATTGAACGATTGTCGGATTTGCTGTAGATCCGCGAAAGAGAAATTCCCATAATAGTCGGCTATATGGGAATTTCTCTGACAAAGGAGATGCAGTGAATCCGGCAATCCCGAAGGGTTTCAAAAGTTGAAGAGTATGATAGATATAACTCCTTTTAATATCGTATAAAATAATTTCTTCAAACTTTTGAAACGCTCAATTCAGGT
>WGBG01000175.1 GCA_015494395.1 Deltaproteobacteria bacterium | reverse complement strand
TTGCAAAGAGGTCCGCCGGCTTGCCTGATGCCCCGTAACGGCTTACACCAAGCATCTTGAGTTTTTGTGCTACACCGTTAGATGCCATTACCCTTGCAGTAATGCCTCCAAGCCCTGTTTCTGCAATGTGATCCTCCACTGTGATAACAGGCCCTCTTTTTGCAGCCTCTACTATTGCGGCTTCATCAACCGGTTTGAGGGACGCCATGTTCACAACGGCAATGCTGCGCCCTGCCTTGTTCAGCATCTCTGCTGCCGCCAACACATTGGGCATGACAGATCCGCATGCAATTATGGTTGCGTCACTCCCCTCCCTGAGCAGATCCGCCTTGCCAGGGTCAAATTTGTAATCTGCTCCAAAGAAGGGGTTGCCTTCGCTGTCTGTGATGGTGGACATCTTTGAGCGTCCCATGCCGACAAATACATTGCCCGGGTTTGCTGCGGCATATCGTACAATGCGGTCTGTCTGGTTTGGGTCAGCAGGGACAAATACGGAAAAACCGAAGATGTTTGACATCAGTGAGATATAGTCGATGCACTGGTGGGTTGGCCCGTCTTCACCAACATCAAGCCCCACATGTGTGGCTACCACCTTGATGTTTCCATGATTCTGGTCTGTAAGCCTGTGCTGATTGTAGGTTTCGCCCACTGCAAACACGCCGAATGTGCTGAAAAATGGCACAAATCCCTCAATGCTCATGGCACCTGCACAGGCAGCCGCATGGTGTTCCTGAATTCCGGTCTCAAAGAATGCATCAGGGTTAACCTTGTGGAAGCCCTGCATTTTCACTGAGCCCTCCAGGTCACAACTGAAGCCTGTAATTTTGGGCACCGTGCCGCGGTTATTCCTGTCTGCCAGGTCCTCAAGTGCATTTCCATAGGCAGAGCGGCAGTCTGTCACTGTGTCTGCATCATAGACCCTGGGGGTGCCCGGGTCTATTTCAGGATATTTGGTCTTTATCGTATGGGGTTCCTGTTTAATTGCGTGGGCATTTCGTTTTTCCTGCCACTCATCAAGAAGCGCCGGATCCATGCCAAGTTCTTCAAGTGCCTTTTTGCAATCATCAGCAGGAAGCGGAGAGCCGTGATACTTGGCCTTGTTCTCCATAAACGAGATGCCCTTTCCCATAACAGTACGCATGTCAAGGAGAACCGGGCGGTTTTCTGTAAGGTTTTCACCGGTGACAGCCCGTCTGATTCCTGCATAAACCTCTTGGAAGTCATTGCCGTCAGGCACATAGATTACGTTCCATCCTGCTGACTCATACTCCTGCCGCACATTTACGGGCATGACATCTTCAGTGCTTCCACCGATCTGGAGGTGATTCCTGTCAACTATGCCAATGAGGTTTCCAAGGGAGAATTTTGAAGCAAACCTTCTTGCCTCCGCTATCTGTCCCTTTTGCTGCTCTCCATCCCCCATTATGCAGAAGGTGGTTGCACTGCTCTTCTTAAGGCTTTCAGCCAGAGCAAATCCGGTGGCAACAGAGAGCCCCTGGCCCAGGTTTCCGGTATTCCACTCCACGCCTGGAACAATCTGTTCAACATGACCGGTGAAAATGGAGCCAGCACGCCTGAACTCGCAAAGGAACTGTTCCTCAGTAACATAGCCAAACTCTGACAGCACTGCATAAACCCCCGGTGACACATGACCAATACTCATTACCACACGATCCCTTCCCTCATGCCGGGGATCGTCCGGGTAGTGATTTATGGTGCTGTAAAGTACAAGAAGTGTATGGAGACTTGAGAGTGAGCCGCCTGGATGACCACTTCCTGCAAGGGTTGTGGAAAGCACTATACGTGCAGCGCATCTCTGCCACATTGCCTCAAGCTCAGTTATCTGTTCAGGTGTCAGAGACTCCTGTTCTCTTATGTTTATTTTAAGCATTGCTAAACCTTCTCCTCCAGCAGGTTTTTGGACTTTCCTGTGTGAAACATGATTTGGGTAAAACAAACCCTGCCACTGTTTATGCGGCAGGGCATTAATACGTTGTACAGTCTGATCCCTGTGGCCTTCTAAACAGAGCCACGGAATTATCCACTGTTTTTATGGCTCGTTGGCCATATTACTTGGCTGAGTTGAACTTTTTAATCACCATCTGGGTAATATCAATTTTGGGGGACATGTAATA
>WGBG01000174.1 GCA_015494395.1 Deltaproteobacteria bacterium | reverse complement strand
CCCGGAATATATGCTTCTCTCCTGCCATCATTATCAAAGCAGGAAACTACAGCTACACGTTTATTATTAAGCTTTACAAAAAAAAGACTAAATCCCCCCTTGCTGCCCATAACTATAGACATCTCTCGATGATATCTTGCAGACTTACCACATATTGATTCTGACTTATCACCCCATCTTGCTATATGCAGGCGAATATAATCATCAATGTCCTCAGGAGTAATATTGTTGGATGAAACCACTTCGATCTTGGCACATTGTTTTTTGAATACATTCGTAAAGTATTTAAAAGTCCTTCTGGTCTTACGAGTCAAAGACCTTAAATAATCTTGCCGTGTAGGTGGAAGTTCTATATATGGATAAAGTATTGGGGAATTTTGCAAGAAAGATTCTATTTTTTTGCTCAGCTCGACTAAGTTGAGGCTTTTGGGCAAAATTTCCAACAAATCTTGCAATTCCGTTTCCAGGGATGAACGCGTGGATGGAAATAGCAAGGCAGTCTCAGACATCCCTTCTATTCTTTCCAAAAAACTTTCCAGTTCCGGTATATTTTTTTCTTCTTTTTCACATATATTTTTTATTGCCAGTAATATTTTTGTAATGCCAGTTATGGTCCAGGGCCACACACCTCCCCTCTGACTGCTTATGGCCTCAAGGGAATCACAATCCTGCAGCATGGATGAGGCTTCACGGATTATCGGCAGATTTGGAGAGTGTCCGGGTATGTAGCCAAGCCAGACCAGGCTGTTATCCCTGAAGAATTCCGGCAATACCTGAAGCATTGCCCCTATTATTGCCTGACGTCTGTCACCTGCAACAAGAAAATCCTGAAAAGGATGCAGAACATAATCTCCGAGAACAGCAACCATATTTATCTGCTCACCACCACCAAGCATCACGGCAAACTGGCCCAGGGGCAAAACACCGCACAACTCGTTTCCATACCAGGCTGTAAGGAGATAAAACCTGTGAAGATTACTTCGCATGCCAAGAAAATTTTTTCCCCGCTTTTTCCAGAATGGTTCTTCATCATCATGGAACACGTCCCAGTAAGTTAATGGCATGAAAGGATATTGGAATGGCAATGGTGCCTTTTCCCTGCGCGCAAGCTCAAGCCATTCCTGCTTGATCTTCTCGATATCATGCCTGTCTGTCAGGACATCAATTTTAATCATGCTGGGATGACCACCTCTTTTGGGGCCGGATGGCTGAGAAACAGTTGTGGACTTGCTGAAAAGCCATACGCACCAGACTGAAAGACTCCAATTATGTCACCTGCCTCTGCCCTTGGGATTTCCAGAAAGCCAAAGGTATCAAGAGGGGTACAGAGAGGACCGACCACGTGCACCTTTTCCACGGAGAAATTCTGTCTGTTGACCACTGTGAGCGGCATGGGCCGCCGCGCAAGACTCTGGCCCAGATTACCTGAGGCAGCCAGATGATGGTGCATTCCACCGTCAGTAATGAGGAAAACATGACCCCTGGACTCTTTCTTGTATAAAACTTCAGTCAAATATACACCGCATTCACCCACAAGATAACGGCCAAGCTCCAGGACAAACTCAGGATGTCCCAACAATGATGAATACTGTTCCAGAAGATTAGTAAGACCTCTGCCTAAAAATTCGAGATCAAGCTCATGTTCGTGGGCAAAATATGGAATACCAAAACCGCCGCCCAAATTTATCCACTGAAAGGAAATCCCGGTTTGCTGCTGCAGGGAGACAGCATATTTAAGGATGTTTTCAAAACCTGGTAAAAGGGAATCAGCGTAAAGATTCTGGCTGCCTGCAAAAATGTGAATACCCTTAAACTTGATGCAGGACTCATCTGTCATTGCAGCGATTATGTCCGGGGCCTTTTCAGTATCCACGCCAAACTGTTTTGGTCCACCGCCCATCTTCATGCCAGACCCGGAAAGATCAAAATCCGGATTGATGCGAAGGCTGATGCTGGCCTTTTTCCCCAGGTTACTGGCTATTTGAACGATATGTTCAAATTCCTGTTGGCTTTCAACACTTATACACCCGATCTCTTCATGGATTGCGCAGCGCAACTCTTCCCTGGTCTTGCCAGGCCCGGCATAACTTATCATTGCCGCCGGGAACCCAGCACTCATGACCCGCTTTAGCTCACCGGATGAGGCAACGTCAAACCCATCATAGAGGTTGCCTATGATTTTAAGGATATCAGGGTTGGGATTGGCCTTTACAGCATAATAGATGTACAGATTGTCAGGGAGTAGCCTGCGAAGAAGCTGGTGCTTATGTTGTATGATTTTTTCAAAATAGATGTATAGGGGGGTACCATGCTTGCGGGCAAGTTCGGAGAGGGCTACATCATCCCAACAAAGTTCATTGCCGCAGATGCGAAAGTTGGTTAGGGCTGCTTTCAGGGCCAGATTCATGTGGAACGTAATTTTAAAATCCTTTCCCTTATCCCTGCCCTGTCAAGTTTACCATTGGTATTTTGGGGCAGCGTATCCCATACCTGTATCTCATGAGGGACCATGTACAAGGGCATATTACGCTTACAGTAATCCAGAATATCCTTTTTTCCCTTGTTAACACCAGGTAAAAGGGCAAGCACCACACACACAACCTGGCCATAGACCTCATGGGATATGCCCATGGCCACAACCTCTGAAACAAATCCTGAACGGTATAAAATCTCTTCCACTTCCCAGGGACTGATCCGATTCCCCGCACTCTTTATCATCTCATCCTTGCGGCCGACAAAATAGAGATAACCAGCATCATCCATTCGTACATAATCACCAGAGTAAACCACGCGTTCACTGATACACACATCCGGTGGTAAAAATGGATTTTTACGAAAACGTTTTACAGTAGCTTCACTGTCTGCCCAGTAACCCTGCGCCACCAACTCGCCACGATGGACCAGTTCACCAATTTCACCTGGCTTGACAGGCATATCGTTCTCATCCACAACCATTACTTCTTCGCCGGGAACAGCCTTGCCTATGGAATCGGGCCGCAGGTCAACCATATCAGGTTCAAGATATGTTGAACGGAATGCCTCGGTAAGGCCATACATAAGATAGATACGGGCATGAGGAATGCGTTGGCGCAGGTCCCTTACAGCATCCACAGGTATGGCGCCTCCTGAATTGGTGATATAACGAAGAGAATCCATGTGCCTGCCCCAAGGCACCTGCAAAAGCTGAATCCATGTGGTTGCAACGGCTGCAAGCCCTGTAACCCCGTAATATCCCACTGCTTTCAAAATATCCCTGGGGAATAGATAATCAAACAATACCAGTTGGGCCCTGGCCATAAATGCCATGGTCAACTGGTTCAGGCCGTAATCAAACCCGAAGGAAAGGATTCCAAGCAGCCTGTCGTGTTCGGACAATTCAAGATAATGAGAAACCTTATACGCTCCTGCGACGATATTGCCATGGGTCAGGACCACACCCTTTGGAGGCCCGGTGGAACCTGATGTGTACATTATTGCGGCAATATCTTTTGCTATGATGGAAGGTAAGGTAACCGATGTGTTTCTGAAAAATAAAACCTGTTCCCAAGAAACCAGATTTGGTACTTCCAGATCACCACCCATGTAATCCAGAACAATTACGGCCTTTAATTCCGGCAACAAAGGAGCAAGAGCAGCAAGACGTGCAGAGGTGGTAATCAGGACTGATGCCTGAGAATTGTTGATGATGTAGAGGGCCTGCTCCTTGGTGCAAAGCCTGCGAATGGGAACAAAAACTGCTCCGGCAATTGAAATTGCATAGATGGCAAGTACCTTTTCAAGACGCTTTTCAAGATAGAAACAGACTCTGTCACCCTTCTTTACCCCAAGCTCAACAAGACTGCCTGCAAGTTTCCTTGACTGCTCACAGATCTCACCATATGTCATTGCCCTGTTTTTAAAAAGGACCGCCTTCTTGTCAGGACAGGTTTCAGCAGCCCGAACAAGCAGATCAACAACTGTGAACAGCATGCAGGATCAGAGCGACGCTATCTTTTCTGTTACAAGACTGGCCAGGCTTGCAGCATCCGAAAAGGCCTCAACAGTAAGGTCATCATCATTAAAAACAATGCCGAAATGCTCTTCCAGGCCTACAATCAGGTTGGCAATAGCCATTGAATCCAGCACATTACCAGCCAGGGGGAAGTCATCCGGGATCGGATCAGGCAATAGGCCAGCCCCAATGACATCTTTAAGGACGGATTTTACTCCATCTAACACGGGATCACTCATATTTGGCAATAATGGGGAAAAGTGTAAAACGAGAAGGGAAAAAGCAGGGGGATACATTAACGTGCACCCCCACCTCTATTTTGGGTTCTGAATGGCAGAGAAGGGCCTGCACATCATCCTGAAATATGCAGGCCCTTTTGTACGCGAAAAAGTAATTATTTGTTAATTTTTTTGCGAACAGTACCGGCAAGACCGATAAGGCCTAAACCCATAAGAATAATTGTTGCTGGTTCAGGAACGGGTGAACCGCCAGTAACATCGTTCGCACACCAGGGTGTATAGGCAAAGAAAGGATGCTCACCGAGAGTTATTGTAGCGTTAGCAGACAACAGCGTAAAGTCATAAGTCAATAGGGAATTATTGTATGAAACAAAATTACTATTGGTCACAAGGGTAAGATCATCTTCGTTAATCCCATTTGGATGGTTCTGTCTGGCGTCAGTACGGTCTCCCGGT
This sequence comes from Deltaproteobacteria bacterium, assembly GCA_015494395.1. Classification (GTDB taxonomy): domain Bacteria; phylum Desulfobacterota; class Dissulfuribacteria; order Dissulfuribacterales; family QOAL01; genus S144-17. The sequence continues at coordinate 696 of WGBG01000174.1, read as the reverse complement.
ACCGTTGTGTATTCATACGTAGATGCAACGCTATAAAGCCCAGCAGCCACATTGGAAGCCGGAGGACTGGCACCATCATTTCCATCGGTTGTGCTTCTGACCATGTAATCCCAATCTTCCCAACCTGTTCCAGTATAATCATCAGGATTGGCAGGGTCCCATGTTGACGACGTGTTGATGAAAAGTGTATCCCACACGCGGCGAGATGTTACTTCTATCTGTACCTTTTGCAACACGCCGTCATCAATTGTTACATACATGTTCCCCACACCAGGGGTACCGATCTGATCATGTGAGTCATCCCCCGTTCCGTTAGCATGCCCAGGGAAATAAATCCAGGTATCCGCTATGGTGTAAGTGACTGGTGTGGCCCAGGCACTGGACGAAAGTAACAGCGCGAAAACCGCAAATAAAAGACTGTTTAACAATTTTGGTTTCATGACTCCTCCTTAAAGTTTTTTGTTGTCTATGACAAATTGCCATTCAAACCGTGCTCTTAAATTATGCACAATTCATGCCAAACTAAACAACAAAAAAACCTGCCTAAAATGAACCATTTTGGAGGGAAAATTAAAATTTTCGGCCGAAACATGAGAAAAAAAATACCATAAAGAAAAACTTTTCCTTCCACATAATCTCAAGAAGCTCGTCACACGAAACTTAAAAGCTGAACCGCAAAGTTATTCCGTTGAAAGT
>WGBG01000173.1 GCA_015494395.1 Deltaproteobacteria bacterium | reverse complement strand
TGGATATCTGCGCGCCAATGTTTTGGGCAATGGAAAAGGGCAGATGATGTATCTGCCTGCATGGTGCCGCATCTACGGCGTTGTCAGACGCTTGGTAAGCGTTCACAGGGCACCACATCTGCTGTGTTGGCGGGCGCTTGAAGTACAGGGAGTACGACTGCGCACCCGTCGCCTTGCATCTGTGGCACCCTGTAAACGCTTACAGAATGGGTAAGGTATGCAACAAAACTCGACCTTAACCCTGTGATCAGTTACGACACTTGAAGTACACGGTGTACGACTGCGCGTCTTCCGCCTTGTCTCTGCAACACCCTGCAGGCAGATACACTGGTGGAAAATGCTCAAATTTATAAAAAGTTACTGGAAATTATGCGATCATTAAAAGACCTCACAGCCATTACCCCCCGCGGCTACACCCTGATAGAGGCAAGTGCCGGCACCGGAAAGACATTTACAATTACCGGTATTTACCTGCGCCTTGTGATGGAAGAGGGGCTTGAGCCTGAACAGATCCTGGTTGTCACCTTTACCAATGCGGCCACCGAGGAGCTGAGAACAAAGATACGCACCAGGCTTGACGACGCCCTGGAGTACCTGGACACGGGAAAGGCCGGGGATGACGTACTGAAAAGGGTTGTGGATAATGCCGTGTCACTTGCAAGGGGCGGCAGGGACGAGGTGCGGCGAAGGCTGAGGTCTGCCACCCTTGGCATGGACCAGGCAGCGGTATTTACCATTCACGGCTTCTGTCAGAGGGTGCTTAAGGAGTTCTCATTTGAAACAGATGCCCTTAACGGGACCCGGGATGTTATCATGGACGAGGAGCTCCATCTTCCGGCCTGCCGTGAGTTTGTACGTTCAAGGGTTGCGCTTCTTGATGATGTCTTTCTTCCCGTGGTTCTTGAACTTTACAATGCTGAAACCCTGGCTGAGGAGTTGGCTGAAAGTATTAAAAACCTGCTGAGCCTGCCTGAGCCGGTTATTATCCCGGCCCTTGACATGGATGCCATGAGGCGGGAGCTTGAGATTTTCAGAAGGCGCCAGGAGAAGGCCTCCGGGGCAGTCAGCAATATTGAGGAAACAGTTGATGCGACACTGCCTGAGCTTTCCAGGGAAGTTGTGGATATTTTGTGTGATACGCTGCACGAAAAACTCCAGAAAACATTCAGGGCAAACGCGAAAAAATGGATAAACGCCCAGCTTAAAAAGGAGCTCCAGGCATTTGATGCCATCCTGTCAGAGCCCCTTCCCCAAAATGAAAAATTCAAAACTGCGGCAGGGTCTCTCATTTTTGCCCTGTCAACTGATGCCCCCGCTCCCAGGAGGCTCTGGCTCTTTGAGATATTCACCAGCAGGGTGATGTCGCAACAGGATGCACAGACATGTTCTTCCCGGGGCAAGATGGTTGTGGATGACCTGTCGTTTGCACGCTACACAGAGGCGCTTCAAAGCTGGATGTGCAAATGCCGGGAAAGGGATGTGGCAGATGAAACAATTCAGATGGCACGGGATGCAGGAAAAAGTCTCCTTCCGGTTCTTTCCCATGCGGGTATCAGGGAAAGGGTGGATGCGGCATTGCGCCACGAGGCAAGGGCGTTTGCAAGGGCATACATGGCGCGGAAAAAATCCGACCTTGGCGCAATCTCTTATGATGACATGCTTAAAATGGTTCATGACGCCCTGCAAGGCTCCAGGGGGCGAAAACTTGCCGGCATCCTGCGGCAGCGCTACCGGGTAGCACTTATTGACGAGTTTCAGGATACAGATGCAATCCAGTGGCAGATATTCAGCACCATATATTCCGATTCTTCAAAATCCCGCCTCTTTCTTATCGGAGACCCGAAACAGGCCATCTACAGTTTCAGGGGGGCGGACATATTTACATACCTTGAGGCAAAAAAACAGACAGACCGTAAGCACCGCTGGGAGCTAGATACCAACTGGCGCTCTGCCCCAAAGCTGGTTCAGGGTGTAAATACAATCTTTTCCAATATGGCAAATCCCTTTCTGCTCCAGGGCATTGATTTTGATCCGGTAATGGCAAGGGATGAAAACGACTGGCGGCTTGAACTTCTGAGCCCGGACAACAAAGACTGGGAAAGCGGCATGGAGTTATGGCTTTCACTGCCGCACCCGGATACGGGCCCGGATAAAGAAGAACAGGAAAAGCAGCAGGAACTGGAGGATCAGCAGGGCCAGAGACAGGCCGGGGAAAGTAATTCCCCAGGCGGTGATGAACCTGACCCTGCCCGTTTAACCGCAGCAAAAATTGCGGGGATAATTGACCTTGGGCGGCAGGGGCTACTGGTATTAAGGGGGCCGAAGGGCGAAGAAAAAGCGATTGGAGCCGGGGATATTGCGGTCCTTGTCCGTTCTCACAACCAGGCCGCAGAGGTGCGCCAGGCGCTTTATGATCTTGGGGTATATTCCATCTACTACGGGCCATCCAACGTCTTTAAATCCACTGAGGCAAGGGAGCTTCTCTATGTTCTTAATGCGGTGATCGCTCCCTACAGCCAGCGTGCGGTATCCACGGCCCTTGCCACCACGGCCCTTGGGTACAATGCCCGGGAACTTCTGAAAGTGCAAAATGACATCCAGGCGTGGGACGGCCTGGTTGATGCCTTCATGGAGCTAAGGGAGATATGGGAAAAAAGGGGGATTGCCCCCATGTTTCGAAGACTCCTTCACCATTTTGACGTGCCGAAGAGGTTGCTTTCCCTGACGGATGGACAGAGGCGTCTTACAAATTTCAGGCAGTTGTCAGAGATGCTTTCAGAGGCCGAAAAGGAATTTCCCGGAAAATCAAGGCTCCTGCTGTGGCTCAGGAAACAGATTGATGATCCCGGTTTTGACCAGGATGAAAAGAAGCTCAGGCTTGAAACAGATGAAAACCTTGTGAAGGTAATGACCTATCACATGAGCAAGGGGCTCGAGTTTCCCATTGTATTCTTGCCCTATATTGGTGATCTCGGCACGTACCGGTTTCCTGAAAACAAATTTTTCAGCAGTAAACAGGGGAGGTACGTGCTGCCTGTCTCCGAGTACGGCTTCCGGTTTGAACCGCAGGCAGAGGGAGGGGGATTCGGAGTGCATGCCCTTGAGCCGGAAGAGGAGCGTGCGGCCCGTGAACAGGCAAGGGCAGAGGAGGTGAGACTTGCATACGTTGCCCTTACCAGGGCGCGGTACAAGATGTTCCTGGGGCTTATGGGGGTTGAACGTGAAGGATCGGTAATGGGGGACCTGCTGCTTGGAACAATGGAGCAGGGAGAGCAGTTTCCAGGAATATCCGAAGATTCAGGCATAAACGCAAAAGACCCTGCCCTGCCCCTGGAGGCTGATACAGGGAAGATGCCTGTTGTTGTGCAGGATGAGCTTCTTTCAGAAATACTCCTCTTTGAAGAAATGATGGAGTGGTGCAGCAGGCATAAACAACAGGGCAGCCACCATAATGCCAATAACGCTGATTATGACATTGACGCTGGTATGGACCCGATGGAGGGCACTGATCTTGCGGTCTCCCGTCACCTTGAAAAACTCTTTGAGAACAACTGTGGAGTCCGGCTGGTATGGCAGGATGAGTTAAAAAACATTATCAGGCAGGAGGCGCGTATCAGGCCGCAAAGGGATGAGGATGAAGTTATCAACCTTCCTGTGGCACTTTCCGGCCCTGTCACCAAGCAGACATGGACAAGGACCAGTTTCAGCGGCATTACTGCCAACCACGGCGGCGAATATGCCGGAATCATCCAGCACGGCATTGAGCTTCCAGGCCCTGCCGCCGGAGACATTGCAGGCTTTCCCCGTGGCGCCGAGGCGGGAAGCTGCATCCACCAGATTTTTGAAGATATTGACTTCAGGGGTGAACCGGCTGCGTTTCGCTCTGAAGCAGAAAGGGTACTGGAGCAGTTTAACATTGATACCGTATGGGCAGACGTGGTGTCCGGCATGGTGCAGAAGGTGGTCAGTGCTGAGCTTTTGCCCGGGCTTGCTCTAAGGGCAGTTGAACCGATATGGATTTCAAAGGAGATGGGATTTTATCTCCCCTTTGACTCCCGATTTGCACACAACCTCCAGGGCCATGAAATCCAGTATGAAAAGGGGGTCATAAAAGGGTTCATAGACCTTGTATTCTGCCATGAAGACAGGTTCTACCTGCTTGACTACAAGACAAACTGGCTTGGAACGGGTGTGGAGGACTACAACCCTGAAAACATGCGAAAGGCAATGGACCAGCATGACTACTGGCTCCAGGCTGCAATTTATACCGCAGCCCTCAACACCTACCTTGAAACCAGCATGCAGGGCTATGATCGGGAACGCAACTTTGGAGGCGTGTTCTACCTCTTTGTAAGGGGGATCTCTGAATGCCGGTCAGAGCAGAATGGGGTGCTTTTTATACCTCCTGAAGAACTTCAAACGTAAGTGTTCAGCGTATAACCATGATGTAATGAAGGTTGGTAAATGGTCTTGTTGTTCCGTTCCGAAGAATAATTTCTTGTTTTTCTAAGGCTCGCTTCGCCAAAATCGCGAAACTCGCTCGTACCTCGCTCAGGCAGACGCGATTTTTATGGCTGCGCTTCGCCAAGAAAAACTAAGAAATTATTCAAAGTCACTCCAAAACAAGACCATTTACCACGATGAATAGATATCTTCAGCCTGGATTGAGCTTTCCAAAATGTGGGAAATGATTCCTGGACGATGGAATTTGGTTCACTAAAGATACGTCTATAAATGGGGTGAAGAAATGATCTATACCAGGCGGCTTGAAGCCATCATGGACGGGCTTAACAGCGCGGTGGCCCAGGGAAAACTCAGCCGAAGTGCCGTGGAGCTTGCCAGGTTTGCAGGAAGGATGGAAGAAAGATGCCCGGCTTTACAGGGACCTCGTGATTCACAGGTGGAATGCATAATGCTTTCAGCAGTACTGCTGAGCCTCAGCCTTGAAAAGGGACATACCTGTCTTTCCCTTACGGAAGAGGGGCTTGAAAACGCGCTCTATGATACAGATGCGGCGGTGCTGGCTGAACATCTTGAAACCGTTCCCGGTCTTGCCCGGGTAGGCGGCAACCAGTATTCCATACATTACGACATCCTTTCAAAGGCCCTCATTGATTCCCTCCAGAACTCATGTCTTGCAGGGGGGCCGGAGAGCAACAGGCCGTTAATACTCTCAGAAGACAGGTTATACATCCACAGGTACTGGAGTTACGAGGTCAGGATTTCAGAACGGCTTTTAAAAAACGCGGGCAAGATGCCCGGATTTATCAACGATGATACAAGGGCGATCACCAGGGGCAGGGCAGTATTAAACAGTATCTTCAAAAAAGACGGGGGACCTCCCCACCCTGACTGGCAGAAGGTTGCGGCTGCCGCAAGCCTTGACACGCGCTTTCTTGTTATCTCCGGCGGCCCAGGCACAGGAAAGACCCGCACTGTTGCCGCCCTCATGGCCGTAATCACAGGGGCCTCACATGCCACGCCTAAAATAGCCCTCTCCGCCCCTACCGGAAAGGCAGCCACAAGACTTGGTGAATCGGTTTCAGCCGCACTCTCGGTGCTTGACATCCCTGAGGAGATAAAAAACGCAATCCCGGTTGAGGCAATGACCATTCATAGGCTCCTTGGTGCCGGAAGGCTTGCCGGGACATTCAGGTTCAACGCCGCATCTCCCCTGCCCCATGATGTAATTATAGTTGATGAGGCTTCGATGGTTGACCTCCCCATGATGATGCACCTCGTGGATGCCCTGCCCGAAGGGGCAAGCCTGGTGCTTCTTGGAGACAGGGACCAGCTTGCCTCTGTCGAGGCCGGAAGTGTGCTGCGTGATATCTGCGCAGGGCAGGACAGGTATGAATTTTCTGAACGGTTTAAAGTCCTTGCCCGTGAGGCAGGAGAGGACATCACCACAGCAGTAAAGCAGGACGGGGCCCTTACTGCCCCCACCGCGCCTTCACAATCCGCCCTGAGAGACAGCATAGTAACCCTGACACATAACTTCAGGTTCAGGGAAGGAAGCGGAATAGATGAGCTTGCCAGGGCGGTAAAGACAGGAGAGCCGGGGACCGTGCTGAACATCCTTGAATCGCCAGACTATCCCGGAGTACGGCTGGTCAGCCCCGGGGAAAAGGGAATTGCAGGCTTTCTGAATAACGAGGTCTCGGATTACGCCAGGGATATCTGTTCGGCATCCAGCGGGAGCCATGCGCTCAAGATGCTCCCGGATATGAAGATACTCTGCGGCATGCGGCGGGGCCGGCTTGGGGTTGAGGCTATAAACAGCCTTGTATCAATGAATGTTGCAGCGCCAGATGATACCTTTCAGGGGCTTTTCAAGGGGCTTCCCGTAATCATAAAGCGAAACGACTACAGCATGGAGCTTTACAACGGGGATACCGGCATCTGCTGGCCGGATGAGCCAGGGACTATAAAGGTGCTGTTCCAGGGCAGTGACAACCAGGTGCGAAGCCTCTCTCCCTCGAGGCTTCCTGCATTTGAGCCTGCATGGGCAATAACGGTACACAGCAGCCAGGGCTCTGAGTTTGAAAAGGTGCTCTTTATCCTGCCGCCAGAGGATTCCCCGCTTCTTGGAAGGGAGCTTCTTTACACTGCAATTACCAGGGCAAGGCAGGAGATAGTGATTTTTGGCACTGCGGCCACCCTTAAAAAATGCGTGGAGAGGCAGACCCTGCGTTTTTCCGGCCTGGCCCGGTTGCTGTGGTGAGGGTATAATGCCAGTGATGCCATTCGCCAAGTTTATCTACTCTTCCACAAGGTAATCCAATGACACCCCCAACGCCCTGGCCACCGCGCCAAGCACCTCAGTTGTACCTCTACGATGCCCTGATTCCAACTGTGACAAGTAAGGCTTGCTGATCCCTGCCTTTTCTGCCACCTGTTGCTGCGTCATCCCCCGAAACTCACGCCATGCCCGTATGGGGCTTTTCCCATCAAGAATGCCAAAGGTCACTTCACCGGGTATCAGCGCCTCTCCTCTTTCCATGGATAACTTTGCCTCATCAAAGGCCTGAATATCTTGAAGCATTTCTGCATCTTCCAATAATCGCTGATATTCATCATACGGGATAACCGCCCACTCAGGCCTGCCGTTCTTCTCAATCAGCTGTACACTCATCGGTACACACCTCCACGCGGAGCAATTCTCAACACTAAAATGATTAGCCGACCATCTTCAACCTCATAGATAACACGCCAATCCCCCACTCGCAGCCTGTAACCGGGACGCCCCTGCAATCTTGTGACATTCGGGGTATACGCAAACGGATCCTCTGCCAACTGCTCCAGTTTCTGACGAATAAGCTGAGCCGTGTTGCGCGGCAGCTTACGCAGGGTCTTGTCGGCTTGCTTGGTGAACAGGATTTGATACATGCAATCATGTTAGCACAATGCAAACTTTTTCACAAATCCAGCCGGTTTCCATGATGACCAGTGGCCGGATAACCTCGGAATCGATGGCCGGTTTTCGTCGAAGCAAGCACCTGGAGGAAGCGCAAGCCCGGAGAGGGCCTTTTCAATCCGTGTCTGAAGGTAGGTAATTGCCGTGGTGGCCCGGTAGCCATATACATCAACCGAGGGCCTAAATACCCTGCTTGGCAAACTTCGTGCGGGTTTTGCTGGACATGAATTATTTGAAATTTCATGTTGCAATATGCCATATTGGAAAGTAAGCTTCCAATTTGCAAACTTACATTCAGAGATATCTTACCGATCACGTCTTAAAACGGCTCAGGCACTATCCTGCTGCAGCGCTTCTTGGGCCCAGACAGTGCGGTAAAACCACCCTTGCTAAACACATCATTTCCAAAATCAGGAATGCAGTTTACCTTGACCTCGAACGTCCCGTGGATGCCAACAAACTCAGGGACCCTGAAGTCTTTTTTGAATTAAATAGCGGAAAACTCATTTGCCCCGACGAGATACGGTTGATCCGTTTCAATTTGCTATATTGACCCTGACAGCATGACTAATTAGATTAGTCATGTATAATTGCACAGGAGAAAAAATGCGACAGGTCACTATTCACGAGGCAAAGACCCATCTCTCCAAGCTGATCAGGGAAGCCCTGGCCGGGGAAGAGATCATTATAGCCAAAAATCGTACTCCACTGGTCAGGCTTGACGTTTTGCCATAGGCAAGGCCTAAACGCTCCATCGGCGGAGCAAAGGGCCTGGTCGTCAGGATGGACGACGATTTCAATGAACCTCTTGAGGATTTCAAGGAATACATGTAGTGGATATTCTCCTGGATACACAGGCGCTCCTCTGGGCCCTCAGTGGTGACAGACGCCTAAGCAACAGGAGCCGTGAGGCCTGGTTAGACCAGACAAATTCCCTTTTTTTCAGCACGGCTGGCTACTGGGAGATCGCCCTCAAGATCAACATAGGCAAACTGGAACTGGCTCCCGACTGGAACAGGATCATTGAAAATGAAATGCGAAGAAACAATATCAGGTTCCTGCCAATCTGTGCCGAACACTGTAACTGTGTTGCTACCCTCCCCTTACACCACCGGGACCCCTTTGACAGAATGATGATAGCCCAGGCCCTAATCGAATCCATGACCGTAATGAGCGCTGACAGGCAATTCAGCCAATACGAAATCGATATCATCTGGTAAAAAATATTGTACCTGAATTGAGCGATTGTCGGATTTGCTGCATATCCGCGAAAGGGGAATTCCCATAATAGTCGTCTATATGGGAATTCCACTGACAAAAGAGATGCAGTAAATACGGCAATCCCGAAGGGTGTCAAAACTGGAAAGCTATAATTGATATAACTCCTTTTAATTTCGCTGAAAAAAACAATTTTCCAGATTTTGAAACGCTCAATTTAGGTTGTATCACTTGTGCAGCACCCCATTGTATCTTCCCTTACCTATTTATGCTGACCTCTCCACCACCTCTACGGCGTGCCAACCACACCTTAAGCCTCTGTCTCATCCCGTCAAAAAGTCCAAGGGGTAAAGGTGATCTCACTGCATGACGCCATAAAGTTGTTCTGAACTGCAAAAAGCAGCTTAACCGGGTCTGTACAATTTCAGGGTAGGTTCAAAATACACAACTATTTCAACCACCAGACTGCCCGTTAAAATTTACTCAACTTGATTTTACTCAATTATTGAGTAAAATTACTCATCGGTTGAGTTTTTTACCATCAGGTATTAATAATGAATCAATATCCTTATGAAAGAACCATTGTAAACCAAATTTTCTCCGGATTTTCCCGGGAAAAACGCCTTCTGCACATCATCACTGGACCCCGGCAAGTAGGGAAAACAGTGGCATCCCTGCAGATTGCCGCAAAATGGCAGGGAGAGACGGTCATGGCCTCTGCAGACCTTCCAATCCCGCCTGGCCCTGAATGGATCCATGCCCAGTGGGAAATGGCAAGACGAAAGGCCCGAAGAAACAGGTCTGCGCCGGTACTTCTTGTGCTTGACGAAGTACAGAAGGTGGCGGGCTGGAGCGAGGCCGTAAAGGCTCTTTGGGATGAAGACCTAGTCAAGGAAAAATCGATTGAGGTGCTTCTCCTTGGTTCATCTGCTCTGCTTTTACAAAAGGGGGTTACCGAAAGCCTTGCAGGGCGTTTTTATATTTACCGCTGCGGGCATTGGAGCTATGCGGAGATGAAAAAGGCCTTTGGCTGGGATTTGGAGACCTATCTGTTTTATGGAGGTTATCCAGGAGCGGCTCTTCTGATCAATGACAGTGAAACATGGTTTAATTATGTAAGAGATGCCCTGATTGAGACAGTCCTGTCCAGAGATGTCCTTCAGCTTCACACCATCACCAAACCCGCCCTTTTGAGAAGTCTATTCTTCCTTGCCTGTATTCATCCAGCCCAGATACTGTCGTACAACAAGATGCTGGGACAGCTGCAGGATGCGGGTAATACCACGACTCTGGCCCATTACCTGAAACTCCTGGAGTCAGCCTATCTGCTATCAGGTTTGGAGGCCTTCAGATGGGGCAGGAAGACAAGGCGGGGAAGCAGTCCAAAGCTTATTTTGTGGAACAACGCGCTGGTAAATGCGGTTGTAGGCCAGACCTTCGACAAGGCAAGAGATGATCCCGCCTGGTGGGGCAGGATAGTAGAAAATGCGGTGGGAGCGCATATACTTAATGGCCTTTCTGATATTTCATGGCAGGTATTTTACTGGAGGTACAAGGGACGTGAGGTGGATTTTGTGGTAAAAACGCCACGAGATACCTGGGCCATTGAGGTCAAGTCAGGTGCCTCGGCATTTTCTGATACCACCGGCCTGGACGCATTTAAAAGGAATTACCCTGAAGCCAGACCGTTTATAGTAGGTCAGGCCGGTATGGGGCTGGAGGATTTTTTTTCTACCGAGCCATCCGATCTTTTTGTTTGACAGACCCGGACGCCCCCCAAAAATACTGCGTGAATAGCGAAAGACGGGTTAATATCCGCCTGATCCTAGCCCAAAGTGAAAGGCTGGCCTTCACTATCTTGGTTGCTTTGGAAGCTGGGCACCATGCCAGACAGCAACTATCCAGACGGTATCACCTTTGATCTTATAGAAAAAACGGTATGGAGGTATGATTACCTCCTGGAAGGGAAGTTCTGGCAACTCGGGAATGATTCTTCCGGATTCAGGAAAGTCTTCGAGCCTTCGCAAAACGGTTTCAGCATGCTGTCGAAATTTGATTGCCGCCGAAGGCTTATCACGTCGGATATATGCGATAGCAGACAGAAACTGGGCCCTGGCAGCAGGTGTAAAGCGGATTTTCACGATGGTTACTGTGAAAGGATTGAATCAGCTTCAGCCAGAACAGTATCCAAGTCATAACCCTCTCCTGCTTCTATTTCTTTTTCCCCCCTGGCCAAAAGCTGAAGGATCTCTTTCTCGTGTTCGGCCTTTTCATACGCCTCCACACTGATCATGACGGCAGCGGCCCGTCCTCTTTGCGTAATAATGACGGGCTCCCTGTTATCTCGTATTTTTTTAAGGATCTCGGCAGCATGCTGCCTCAAATCACTTACTGGAAGTATCTTTAAGAGTTTTCCCATATGTACCTCCTGTTGTATTTTTACAGGTATCATCAATCGTCACACAAAGCAAGTGCTTGCTTGAATACAGCTAAGAGTAAATAAAATTACCAGCCTCAAAAAATG
>WGBG01000172.1 GCA_015494395.1 Deltaproteobacteria bacterium | reverse complement strand
GTCTGAGCGAGGTACGAGCGAGTTTCGCGATTTTGGCGGAGCAAGCCTTAGAAAAACAAGAAATTGTTCACCGGAACGGAAAAACAAGGCCATTCACTAACCTCAATTACCATCAATACGCTGAACAGTTACATTCAAAATTTTACCGGTTTATCAACACGTCCTCCATCCAGATGCAGAGAGCAGCCTTACAATACGGCACAGGGTCTGGTTGACAGGAGTGGAGATATCATACTTTCCGCCTGCATCACACACAAAACCGTTGATATAATCTATTTCTGTCCTTGCCCTTCTCATCCTGTCCTGAAGCATTGAGGAGAAATTTTCTGCAGTACTGCGGATAATTTCCTGCACCTGCCAGACTATTTCCTCACTGTCACAGGGTAACTCCCCCAGGCTTTGCTCCATTACGGCAACTGCCTCCATAACCGCACTTTGCTGCAGTTTGGTGGCATCCGGAAACATTAAAATCTCGCCGTTTTTAAGACAGGATATAGCGGTTATTGCGTTTATGCCTATGTTTGCCATAAGTTTTTTCCACCTGGTGATATCGGGATTTTCCACCAGAGAACATGCCCATCGGTTTTTATTGAATGCCTTTGCCAGGCTATTCAACACATCAATGTGTCTCTTTTGGGCATTGCCTCTGAAACCAATAACAGTGGGGCCGATTCCGGCAAGGCGAACAGTTCCTTCCTCAAGAAGTGTTGCACCTAATGCAGTGGTCCCTGCTGCAACTGAGCAATTTTTAGCCACTGTGTCTATGTGGTGTTCATAGCCCATGCCGTTTTGAAGCGTTAGAATAACTGTTTCTGGAGAGATAAGTGGGATGGCAGAGGCTGCTGCCTCCCTGGTGTTATATGCCTTTACAGTTAAGATGATTAAATCCTGATGAGGCAAGCTGTCAGTGTGTGCAGAACAAAACGGCTTTTGTACATTACCGGAATCTTCATCAATTACATTTATCCCGGAGATGTTAATACGCTCTGCCCTGTCTTCTCTGTAATCAATCAGGGTTACCCTATGCCCTGCCAGGCAAAGTCCATGGGCAAGGAGGCAGCCTATGGCGCCAGGGCCTATAATGGCTATTTTTAAATTTTCAGTTTCAGACATTTTGGGAAATCTGAAGTTTCAGGTAAGAGTGCAATTATGCCCCCGGTTTCTCTTGACATGCGCCAACTGTCCTATTACATGAACCAGAATTGTGACCGGGTGCCTGGTGACCTGCCCTATTTCCGTCGTGACCGAAAATACATGGTAACCGCCGCGCCCGGGGCAGGCACAGGGAACAATTTGCGCCTTTGCAATTTGTCAAATTGCGCCTCCCCAAAATGGGGGAGCAGGAGGCTTTCTGCTTTCTTCGCATAAACTGCTCGTGCTGCCTGTGTTTTTTTGTAATTTATGATAATTCTATGATAGACTCAGAGCAAATAATTTTTCACAGCAAAAAATATACGCCTGCCAATGGAGCAAGACCAATTTGTCTGTGGGCAAGATGTTTCAGGCTGGCCATATAATCTTTCAGGAGGACATGCATGTTAGCAAAAGAGTGGATGGCAGTTGATCCTATTGTGATCGATGAAAATACTTCAATTATGAAGGCAACCCAGCTCATGAAGGAGCACGGTATCAGGCGGATTCCTGTTGTAAGGGATAACCGCATTGTAGGCATTGTAAGCGACAGAGATGTGAAGGAAGCTGCGCCTTCAAAGGCAACCTCCCTGGATGTCCATGAGCTTTACTACCTTCTCTCCGAAATAAAGGTCAAGGATATTATGACCCCTGACCCAATCACCCTGGATGAAAACGACTCAGTGGAAAAGGCTGCTGTAATCATGCTTGAGAACAGGATCTCCGGAATGCCTGTTGTAAACAAGCAGGGAGAGGTAGTAGGCCTTATTACCCAGACTGATGTCTTCAAGGTAATGATAAGCATATCCGGGGCATACAGGAGTCCTATCCAGATAGCCTTTGATATGGAAGACAAGCCCGGTTCGCTGCATGCGCTGATAAATGCCCTTCGTGAGAGCGGTGCACGTGTTGTCAGTGTGCTTACAAGTGTGGATCACATGCCGGCTGGCAGGCGGGAGGTGTATGTAAGGCTTCAGAACATGCCTGATTCAGAGCTGAACAGCATGGTTGAAAAACTGAGAAAAGACTTCAAGGTCCTCTATGTAATAAGGGAAGACCTCTCCAATATACCCAAAAAGAGCCAGAAGCAGGATTAATGGTCTAAAAAAAATTTTTTACACATATTAATTTTTTTTTGGAAGGGCCTCATCTGAGGCCCTTTTTTTATTTTTGGTACTATTCAAATCGCAATCATTAAGCTATTATTTTTAATGTTGCGATAATTTATACGTAAATTGAGCAATTTTGGTAACTGTTCAGCGTATTGATGGTAATTGAAGTTAGTGAATGGCCTTGTTTTTCCTTTCCGGTGAACAATTTCTTGTTTTTCTAAGGCTTGCTCCGCCAAAATCGCGAAACTCGCTGGTCCCTCGCTCAGACAGACGCGATTTTTATGGCTGCGCTTCGCCAAGAAAAACTACGAAATTCTTAATAGTCACTCCAAAGCAAGACCATTCACTACGCTGAATAGATACCAATTTTGGAATCTATAGCACATCCCAAAGTTGCTCAATCTGGGTCAGTCAAGGAACAATATGGGTACATCTGAATATTCGTCTCGGCACCACCTGAATGTTATAAAGACAGACTGCCTTCCAAATGATAAGTAATGTCATTCTTATTACAGGCTTACTGTTGGTCTTCAGTTACTATGGCGGCAAAATCGCAAACAACCTTAACTTCCCGAGGGTTACAGGTTATCTGTGCGCAGGAATTCTGCTTAATCCTTCTGTGAATCCTTTACTGGATGTTCATACAGTCACCAAAGACCTACATGTAATTACAGATATTGCACTGGGAGTAATAGCCTATTCCATAGGCGGCAGCCTGGAGTTTGAACGAATCCGCCATCTTGGCCACACAATCGGCTGTATAAGCCTGAGCCAGGCAGTGGGTGCTGCACTGGTAACGGCCTTCCTTGTGTTTCTTTTTTTTCCGCTTATGGCCGGGGATGTCTTTGCCAATGCAGGTACATCTACTCTCCTTGCTGCGTCTCTTGTAATTGGCGCAATAAGTGCGGCTACAGCACCAGGGGCAGTGCTTGCAATAGTCTCCGAAATGAAGGCAAAAGGTGATTTTGCAGCGGTGCTTCTTGGGGTAATAGCCCTGGATGACGCAATCACCATAATATTCTTTGCCCTGGCATCAGTGGTTGCCTTTGATCTGATAAATCCTTCAGGCTCCGCATGGATGGCCATGCTTTACATGCCTTTTAGAGAGATTGCAGGAGGTATTATTACAGGCATGGCCGGGGGATACCTTCTAAACCTTGCAGCCAGGGGAATCAAAAAACGCAATGACCTCCTCATGGTGGTAATGGGAGGAATCTTTGTTCTTTCTGGCATAACAGAGACACTTCACTTTTCGCGGCTTATTGGAGCCATGACAATGGGGATTACTGTTGCCAATATGCCGGGGTCATCACCTGAGTGTTTTAATGTTACAGAGGTGGTGGAAAACGGAATTTTCGGACTCTTCTTCTCCCTTGCAGGGGCATATATAGACATCAGAGTGATTCAGACAGCCGGACTCATGGCCCTGGCACTGCTGGTCTTCCGATTTATTGGCAAACATGTTGGCACATGGGCAGGGGCTGTATGGTGTAATGCAGACAGCAATATAAAAAAATATCTCAGCCTTGCTCTATTTCCTCAGGCAGGAGTAACAATTGGATTAATACTCATGTCTGAGAAAATTTTTCCACCCGAAATTTATAAATTTTTATTGAATGCCGTTATAGGTAGTGTAGTAATAAATGAAATACTGGCTCCGCCCCTGGTAAAGTTTGCGCTTGAAAGGGTCGAAAATAACAGTGGGGCAGGCGACAAATAGGATATTGTGCATAGATTTTGTCTCGTTAACTATCAAATAATATGGAATTTTCTTCCACAAGAGAATTTTTTTTCTTCTAATGGTGCATACATATTAAAAAAAATGGTTATAAACGCTATGAAAAACCCCTTTTTTGGGGAAAATGCATGGCACCCTATTTGCATTAACGCTTGGTTATCAAGAGCACAAGGGGGGGACTTGTGAAAAATGTAAGGGCAGCAGAGAGACGGAGGAGTTATCGCGTCCCTGCCAAAATATCTTTAAAAGTTAAGGATATGCAGAATGAATCCTTATCAAAAGCCCGATCCGTTGATCTCACACCATACGGGGCGCAGATAGAGAGTGATATTTCCATGCAACAGGAACAACAAATAGAAATTTGGCCTGATGATAACAGATCAGGAGACAACAGTGTTACCAGGGCCACGGTCAAGTGGGTAAAATCCCATGATGGCAAGTTCAGAAGCGGTATTGCCTTTGACGAAAAAAGTGAATGGCTGGTCAATATAGCAACTCTTGTGGATGATTCCGGGCCTGATGCATTGGGTATGCCTCTGTTAAATGCAATTTTAATGGGGGTGGAGGACGGCATTATAATTCTTGATGATGAGCTGAAAATAGTCGCAGCAAATCCTGCCCAGCCATTTTGCCCACAAATCAGACATGATGAATTACCTGGAAAATATCTTGGTGAGGTAAGCAACCTACAGGATGCTGTTACATCACAGGGCAGGCTGACAGACATCATACAATCTGTTTTTCAGACAGGAGAAGCACGTAAAGTACACATTGATGGGGTTTTAAGGGCGGTAAACGGCCAGGACAGTCAGTTCTCATTATATTTAAGGCCGGTTACTCTGCCCGGCAACAAATCAGGTGTCATGTTGCGTGCCCGCAATATAGCGTCTTTTTACAGGCTTCAAGAGGAGATAGATTCCAAGGATGAGGACGACAGGTTACTCA
Organism: Deltaproteobacteria bacterium; assembly: GCA_015494395.1. Taxonomy (GTDB): domain Bacteria; phylum Desulfobacterota; class Dissulfuribacteria; order Dissulfuribacterales; family QOAL01; genus S144-17. Next base: position 51,918 of record WGBG01000172.1, on the reverse strand, counting down.
AGTACAAATATATTACCCTTGGGCAACTTTTTGACGGGCTGATTGAAGACATGGTTAACCCAATATCGGCAGCAGTTGGCCGTCTAGACCTTATGTCCATAAAGCTAGAAACCCTGATTCAAAAAGGCACCGGAGCTGATGTATCGCAACTAGAAGCCCTAAGCACAGATGTAAATGCTGTTCAGGCAGTCCTGATGCAAGTTACGGAATTCTGCAAGGCAGCAATCAGACGCAGAAAAGATCCTGCTGGAAATAACAGGATTTTTTCCATAAATACACTAATTGAAGACGAACTTAGAACGCTTGAGCTGCACTCAAATTTCAGAAAGATTAACAAGAAACTTTCTATCAACAGAGAACTTCCCCTTATTGAGGGAGATTATTCAGATTGGGTGAATGCATTTATTGCGCTGTGCCAGGCCATTATCCGCAGGGTGGCCGCCATGCATCATAAGGAGCTTGAGATCAAGACATACGCAGAAGATGGCTACAATGTTTTAAGTCTCACCCACAACGGAAAGGCATTACCGTTAAACCTTGAAAATGACCCAACATTAAGCATTCTCAAACTTCTTCAGCAGAAATACGGAGCAATTATTACTGCCTACGGAACCACTGGCAATCAGACTATATCCATCAAAATAAAGCCTGTGGAGCTATTAGAAAAAACAAACAGTAAAGAATAACAATACAAAACATGATGCCCGCAGTATTTCATGAGTCCCCCCTTTTTGAAGCACTGCGAAGGTATCTACTGTGGTAATTTATGAAAGGTGCTGTTTGATTGAATTTTTGAGCTCTGACATATCGAATGATTTGACAATGTAGTCGTCAGATGCCCAGGATGCTAGGTCCTGCTTGTATTCAGGATATGCTGAACTTAAAATGACAGGTACATCAGGTTTTGCCTGCTTCATCTGACGCAACACTTCAATACCGTCGATCCCTGGCATGTTAATGTCGAGTACCACAAGGTCAGGTGGGGTTTCTTCAAATTTTTTCAGCGCCTCCTCCCCGTTCATAGCAGAAATAACTTCATAACCTTCATCCTCCAGCTCTTCCCTGTATAGAAGCTGGATACTGTCCTCATCATCCACTACCAGAATTTTTTTTCTCTCTTCTGACATCTTCTTACCTCCTTGGATATCTCATTCCTGCCATTATTCCTCTTGATTACTACTTCCACGAAGACTCCGCGCACACTCTTCGGGCAGAGACGGATTGATATAAAACTCTGTCCCCCACTCAAAACCAGCTATAGTGGTGAGCTTGGGCATAATCTCAATATGCCAATGGTAATACTGTAGGGAATTCTGGTGAAGTGGTGCGGTATGAAGCATATAGTTGTAAGAAACCCCATGAACCACACTGTTAAGACATTTCATGGTTTCTGAAAAGATCTCAGCCAGACTGGTGAACTGTGAATCAGTCATGCTTACAAACCTGGACTGGTGGTTTTTGGGCATGACAACCATTTCAAAGGGTGCCCTAGAAGCAAAGGGACATAAAGTAATAAATTCATCATTTTCACAGACAATTCTTGTCCCCTGTTTTCTCTCCTGGTGAATTATATCACAGAAGGCACACCTTTCCTTGTAGTCATAGTATCTCAGACAGCCATCAAGCTCTTCCTGGATACGATTTGGCACAACCGGTAATGCGATTAGCTGGGAATGTGAATGCTCCAGAGATGCCCCGGCACTCTTACCGTGATTCTTGAAAATTATTATGTATCTGAATCTCCTATCCCCGGAAAGGTCAATAATGCGATCACGGTATGCCCGGAATATAAGTTCTATTTCATGATGACCAAGCTGATAAATATTAGAGTGGTGGTCAGGGGTCTCAATAATGACCTCATGGGCCCCAATGCCATTCATCTTATCATAAATACCCTCACCACGCTTGTTCAAATCTCCCTCTATAATAAGGGCAGGAAACTTATTGGGCACCACCCTCACCTGCCATCCGTCACTATCCGGAATATTCTCGGGCCTGCCGTATGCCAGCACTTCAGGGGGAGTTACACCTTCGTTTCCAGGGCAGAGCGGACAGAATCCCCCCTTAGTCTTATCCTCCTCAACGATAAAATCATAAGGACGATTACCCCTTTCCTGGGCAATAATAACCCATCTGCCTGTAATAGGGTCTCTTCTAAGTTCCGGCATTAAAGTTCATCAAAGACCCTTGGCCTTTTCTTCCTGCTCCTGTTTAGCCTTGCACTCAATACATAGGGTAGTGACAGGTCTTGCCTCAAGACGTTTTACCCCGATCTCTTCACCGCACTCATCACACTCCCCGTAAATGCCCTCGTCAATTCTTTCAAGGGCTGTACGGATCTTTTTGATAAGTTTACGCTCTCTATCCCTGATTCTAAGCTCAAAACTCCTGTCTGACTCAGCAGCAGCCCGGTCAGTAGGATCAGGAAAATGATCATCAAGTTCGGTCATCTCCCCAAGGGTCCTGTCTGCCTCGCCCAGCAGTTCATTCAGTTTGTCTGTAAGTATCTTACGAAAATATTCTAATTGGGCCTGATCCATATTAACCCTCCTGGTTATTCACACGATATCACAACTACCCTTGATACTCTCTCTGGCGCGTTTCCATGTTCCACTCTTGCCACCAGACTTGAACTCAAGCATTACAGGCCCTATCACCATTCCTTTATCAACTGCTTTGCACATATCATAGATTGTAAGTGCAGAAACAGAAACAGCGGTAAGGGCCTCCATCTCAACTCCGGTTTTCCCTGTAACAGAGACAGTGGCGGTAATATTTACAGCATAATTTTCGTTATCATAATTAAACTCTATTTCCACCGAATCTATGGGCAGAGAGTGGCACAGCGGAATGAGTTCATCAACCTTTTTTGCTGCCATGATCCCGGCTATTCTTGCAGTGGCCAGCACGTCTCCCTTTGGCACTGTGCCGTCAAGTAGCATTTTGAATGCCTTTGGACCAACTGTAACCGTGCCCCTTGCCACAGCACGGCGTGCAGTTTGAGCCTTACCGCCTACATTAACCATCACGGCCCTGCCCTGCTCATCAATATGGGTTAACCCCTGTTTCTTCATGAAGCCTCGTGTCCTGCGTGTTCAGAGGAGTGTCCCGTTGCCTTTTTGAAGAGTTTTTTAAAGAATCCACCCTCTTTCTTTTCCTTTTCAATCTCTTCAAATTCCCTAAGCAACTCTTTCTGGCGGTCAGTGAGACCTGATGGAATACGTACATTTATAAAAATTACCTGGTCCCCGGATCTTCCGCTTCTGAGGTCAGGACAGCCCGCTCCCTGGATGGTTATAGCATCTCCGTTCTGTGTGCCAGGCTTTATCTCTATCTCATGCTCATCCGGGATGCCGGGGACCTTGATGGTGCAGCCAAGGGCAGCCTCAGTCATTGAGATTGTCTCACTGCTGATTATATTATTTCCCCTACGCTGGAAAAACTCATGGGGCTCAACATGGACGACAATGTACAGATCACCACGAGGCCCGCCTCTTCGTCCGGCCTCACCTTCGTCTCTAAGCCTTAAACGAGAACCTGTATCAACTCCTGCAGGAATGTGGACACGTACACGTTTTCTCTGCTGAACTCTGCCCTGACCACCGCATTTGCGGCACTGCTCTGTAAACGTCTGCCCTTCACCTGAGCATCGTGGACATACAGACGAGACCCTGAAAAAACCCTCTGTCCGAATTACCTGTCCAGCCCCATTACAGGTGGGACAGACAATGGGCTGACTTCCCTCAGCTCCTCCTGTTCCGTTGCACGGTTCACAGGTTTCAAGCCTTACCAGTTCTATCTCCTTTTCTGCGCCAAGAACCGCCTCCTCAAACGAGATAGTCATATCATAGCGGAGATCTGAGCCTGGTTCAGGACCTCCCCTGCGTGCACGGTGCCCGGTGGAAAACCCGAAAAAGTCCTCGAAAAGGTCGCTGAAGGAGCTGAAGATATCGTCAGCACCCCTGAAACCCTGGAACCCGGCACCTTCAAGCCCAGCATGACCGTGCATATCGTAGAGCCTGCGCTTTTCCGTATCACTAAGCACCTCATACGCCTCGGCAGCTTCCTTGAACTTTTCCTCAGCCTCTTTATCTCCAGGGTTGCGGTCCGGATGGTATTTAAGCGCAAGTTTTCTGTACGCCTTCTTTATTTCCTCATGAGTAGCGGTTCTCTCTACACTAAGAATTTCGTAATAGTCTCTTTTCATTATAGGTAAACAGTTTCTGTACTATATATCTTTAACCAAGTTGTCACTGGTTAACAGAGCAGACCCCCGGTTGTGTAGATAATTCAAATATCTAAACAGACAGACATGTGCTATATATGTAAATCTGAATTTTCGGAAAAAGCCTTGTTTTCTTACTCAGGAACTCAGAACATAACGCCAACCAAACGGCAACACACCAGACGCCTGCTAAAGTCAATTTACTGACCGATAGGTTTGGATGTATCTGCCTGCAGACACTGAAATATTCTCTGTTCTTCAGCCTCTCTTGCAAGCTGATCCAGATTTTCAAATGTTACCTTACCAGCGGCAATTTCACGAAGTGCCTGCACAATTTCTTTATTCTCACATTTTACAAGGGGTTTAGCCCCCTTTCTGAGCTGTTTAACCCTTTCTATGCAGAGATGAACTAATGCAAACCTACTTGGAATCTTTTCTAAACAGTCTTCAACTGTGACTCTTGCCATTTATGCCTCCGAAAACGGAATTATTTCTGTTTTTATCCGGTGATATACATGAATTGCCAAAGAGATTCAAACCAGGAAAAGGTTCCGGATATTGAACAGGATGAAAAGTATCATGAACCGAAACGGCTTACCGTGCCGCGGCCTGTCATGAAATATTAAATTATAATGCCATAAAATTTTACTGCAATGCTAACTTTACGAAAAAATCATGTAAGCATAAAACTAAAGGAGGCCTTGCGATTATAAACTAAAGGCGTTTCTTTATTCTGGACTCTACCCATGACAAAAAATCCTTTTCACTGCATGGTTTACTAAAGTAATACCCTTGAAGCCTGTCACAACCAAGTTCCTGGAGTTTAAGGGCAATTTCTTTAGTCTCCACTCCTTCTGCTGTTACCTTCATCCCCAAGTTGTGCGCCAGTTCAATAGTTGCCTTTACAATTACAGCATCACTTTCATTCTCTAGCATATCAATAACAAATCCCTTGTCGATTTTAATTTCTGAAACCGGCATTTTTCTGAGGTAAGCAAGGGACGAATAACCGGTACCAAAGTCGTCAATGGACAGGCTTATGCCCATTTCGTGGAGTTTATTCAGTATCTCAAGTGCCCTTGGAGGATTTTTCAGAAAGGTCCCCTCGGTTATTTCAAATGTTATAAAGGAGGGTTCAATATCATAGTTGGCAAGAAAACCTGTAAGCACATCAGGCAGATCATAGTTAAGAAGGGTTGAAGGGGAGATGTTTACTGCAATGTCAATTTTTAGTCCCCTGTTATGCCAGTTTACAAGGGTCTGCATGCCTTTTTTAATAACAAGATAGGTCAGGTCGTCAATCAGTCTGGTGCGTTCTGCAAGTGGAATGAACTCGTCAGGGGTAACAATGCCGTGTTCCGGATGAGGCCATCTTGCCAGGGCCTCTACACCTTGAATTTTCATGCGTCCTTCGCATACATCTATCTTGGGCTGGAAGTAAATAGCAAGCTCTTGGTTATCTATGGCCTGTTTAAGCTCACCCATAAGGGTGAGACGTTTGGGATTGTGACTGTCAAATTTGGGGGAATATATGGCGTACTTGCTCTTTTCATTCTTGGCTACATACATTGCCACATCTGCTCTCTGAAGTAAGGTGTCAGCGTCCTTACCATGGTCAGGGAAAATGGCTATGCCCATACTGACCTGCACGACCAGCTTCATCCCGTCCAGCAGGAAATACTCCTGGAAGGCCTTTAACACCTTGTTAACAATAACCTTCACGTCATTGTTGCCCTTTATATTCCTTAAAAGCAGGGCATATTCGTCTCCACCAAGCCTTGCTACAGTATCCGAGTCTCTGACTGTGCCCTTTAACCTGAGCGCTATACGCCTAAGCAGTCTGTCTCCTGAATAATGCCCCAGGGTATCATTAATCTCCTTGAAGTGGTCAACATCAAGAATAATCAGGGCAAAACGTTTGTTGTCCCTGACGCCTGCATGCACTGACTGGTCCAGACGGTCCCTCAAGAGTATCCTGTTTGGAAGGTTGGTAAGGGGATCGTGGGTGGCCTCATATTGTGCCTGGTGTTCTAGGGATGTGGCCTGCTCCCGAAGGTCATGGGTCTGATCAACTACCATGACACCTGTCTCATAGGCAATCATGGTGCTTGCGTACTGACCCCATAAGGCGAACAGGAATGGCATGGCGTCAATAACCCACAGGGTTATGTTTTCCTGCTGAGCACGCATTATTGTTTCAAGTGAGATGGAGTGATATATGAAGTATGCGTTTGCCAGGGTTGCGATAATGACTGCCACAACTGCAATGAGTACAGCCACGATAGCGTACTTAGTGACCCTAGATTTCATGAGCCGGGCTGTCTTTGATATGCTCTCGCCTATCTTCTGCATTGTTCTTTCCTTTATGGTTCAGTTTTGAGTCTGACACATTTTACTCGGAAGTTGAACCGCAAATTATGATACACCTTTTGCTGCTTATCGAAAAAACAAGGGATTTTATTAAAGTAACATGGCCATAGTGATTGTCAGGTTTAATGTATGCCGAAAAAACGAATTTCTGTCACAAGCGGCTATATGAGGAGTACAATCACAACGGAGATGTAGTGAATGCAGTGAAACGGAGGATTTTATGATTTGAAACGCATGATAAATGCAATGATATTAGTGTAAATTACCAGTGCAATAGGTGTAATTTATCTTATTAAGAGGCAAAATCTAAATATTTTAAGCCAAACTGACGATTTTAAAAAGGGATTCATTTTATAAGTGGGGTATCCAATGACAATAGAATCACTTGCAGCATACTGAATTATTACCGTTTGTTATACACTTCATTGCAAAACCATTCCCAGATATTTTGAGCTGTCTTGCTCTATTTTTCAGTTAAGCCATGGAGTATTTTTTTGCATGAAAAAAAGGAGATATACAACACGTCATGTGCCTTGCAATTCCTCAGACTTCACTGATCTTTATACCGAAGAGATTAAACAGGCATATACGCGAGTTATCTACATTGCCATACTGATTCCCATCCTTGGTTATCTGACACGTAAACTTTCTATTGGACAGTGGCCTTTATGGTGGGGTATAGGTGCCTATACAATTTTAACCTCAGCCCATCTATATTTTCTCAAACGTTTTCCTCACCTAGCGCCTAGCCTCCGCAAAATCTTCGCCATATTCATAGACATTGTCATTACAACAGTAATAGTTTTCTCGCTGAAAGATTATGGGTTTATTTTCAGCCTGCTCTATCTATGGATATCACTGGGAAACGGAATGCGCTTTGGCCCCCGCTTCCTATTCACTGCAATGTCTTTATCCATGGCTGGCATTGTTATACTTTATATGGCCAGTGCCTATTGGCGAGAACATATTGTAGAAACGGGATATATGTTTCTTGCCACAATAATCTTGCCGCTGTTCATGTTACGTTTAATGCGCCGCATTCACCTTCACCGCGAACAACTAAAAAAACTTCTGGAGGATACCGAGTATAATGCGTTACATGACAGCTTGACAGGACTTGCCAACCGGGAAGCCTTTAACTCCGAACTTGAACGGTATATAACGGAAAAGAAACCTTTTTATCTGCTATTCATAGACCTAGACGGTTTTAAGAAAATCAATGATCAGTTAGGACACCATGCCGGAGATATGGTGCTCAAAAGTGTAGCAGATCGCCTGAACGAACTTTGCCGGCAAAATCCGTCACTGTTCGTGGCCCGACTCGGAGGAGATGAATTTGTTATTATAGCGCCAACAGACCAAAACAGAATGGTTGAATTGGCACCGGAAATACTACAGAGCCTTTCCCGTCCCTATCTTTCCGGCAAAGTAACACATCTTTCCGCCAGTATCGGTATAAGCAGATATCCGGATGATGCCACCAGCGCCTCGGTTCTGAAACGTAAAGCAGACCAGGCCATGTACGCTGTCAAGCAGAGCGCAAAAAACGATTTCAATATAATTTCACGGAAAAATCCCGCCAATAAATACCGTCAGGATGTATAATTGTCAGACACATGTGGTCTTTAAAGACTAACTTAACAAGATCACACCGCAAAAGCCCATTCATTACGTTGAATAGCTATGCAGAAAGGCCCTTGTCTATCTCTTCTGTAAGGTCCCAGGGTCCAAGAAGTTCTTTTCCGTCAGCACCAAAGAGTTTTCCGTTTTTAATGCTGAACTTTCCGGATGCCATGGCACGAAGTGTCTGGACAATCAGAGGAAGCTCCCTCTTAACCCCTTCCTTTCTTATCTCAGAAAAGAGTGGCAGGTCCTCTCCGTATTTCTTTTGAAGCTCCTGAATGGAACCTGCCTTTTCAAGCTCTTTTTCAAATTCATTCCATAACGGCGTCCATTTTTCTCCCCTTATGGAAAAGGTGCAGTAGGAAACAGGAGGACCCTTGTCGAGCTCCGGGGTAACAAGGTGCATCATCACCCCTGTGCTTTCAGAGCGCTGTTCGAGAAGTTGCCAGATAACCTCCTGCCATGTGCCTGCCGGCCCATCTGGTGCAGCAGGATGCAGATTGATGATTGGAAACGCACTGCACACCTCAGGGCTTACCACCCACATGTAGCCGGCAAGAACCACCGCGTGAGCCTCATGTCCCTTAAGCCTTTCAAGCACCTGATGATGAAAACGATTTCGCCACTCCTGCCGGTCAGTTTTCCGGAGATCGGGAAGGAAATTTCGTGCAGAGAAGAGAATCAAGGGAATTTTACACTCCTCTACCCTTTTTATAAGGGTGTCACTTTCAGGAAATTCCCCCCTCTCCCTTGAGATGAAGCAGTATGAAAACTTTCCGGGAATTTCTCCGCTGTGGCATGCGTTGTAAACGGCATCAAAGAGTTTCAGTGCATCCAGATCACGTCCCGTGCTCCACCATCCAAATTTAAACATATCTTTCCCCTTTTGTTTCAGAGCTAAACAACTTGTAATAATTATGCATATTAACCATAATATCAGATTAATAAATGCCCGGAAATGGTCATGTTTTTCCGTTCCGTACCATTCAAACCCGCATCAGCTTCCAACTTTAACTGGTGCGTATCTATACAGTGTAGTGAATGGTCTTGTTTTGGAATGACTTTGAAAAATTTCGTAGTTTTTCTTGGCAAAGAGAAGCCACAAAAATCGCGTCTGTCTGAGCGAGTTTCGAGATTTTGGCGTAGCGAGCCTTAGAAAAACAAGACTATTTACGAACCATAATTATCGTCAATACGCTGAATAGCTACACTGGTACGTGCATTTTTCAAGGTAACATACTAACATAAAATACATGTCAGGCCATTCACACAAAAACCATGAAACCACCATTGAACGACTCTGGAGGCTGGTTCGACCCTACTCAAAACGGGTAAGTGCTGCAATTCTCTTCTCCCTCATAAGCTCCGGGCTTAACGGTGCCATTGCATGGCTTGTAAAACCGGCAATGGACTACATATTTGTAGCCAAGCGTTACGAGTACATAATGTTTCTTCCTGTGGGTATCTTCCTGCTCTACCTGCTCAGGGGAGGAGCAAATTTTATTCAGGCATATCTTATGCGTACAGCAGGATTCAAGCTTATATGCAGCACCAGGGAAGAATTTTACAAGAAGATGCTCTCAATGCCCGTAGGACTGATGTCCGGCTCGTCGGCCAGTGACATGGTATCAAGGCTTATGAATGACATAGGTCTTCTGGGCAACATACTGGCACAGAGTTTTAGTGCCTTTCTCCTTCATATCCCCTCAATAATTGTCTTGATCTCTATCGCAATATACAGAAAGTGGGATCTTGCGCTTTTAAGTTTCCTGCTGCTTCCCTTTATTGCCTGGGGCACAAGGACACTTAGCCGCTATGTAAAAAAACACAGGAAGCGTGTACAGCACTACCTCTCCCGCATCACCCAGCGAATGGGAGAGGCTGCTTCCGGCCTTGCCATAATAAAAATTTTTGCTATGGAGCAGGCAAAGTCTGACCAGTTTGTGCACGAAAACCGAAAGGCATACAGGCAGTTTGCAAGGCTTGTAAGACTCAAGATGGGAACCAAGTTTCTAATTGACTGCCTTTCGGGCATTGCCGTTGCCATTATCCTTGGCTATGGCGCAAATCTTGTGGTGAAGGATGTTATGACATCCGGGGAATTTTTCTCAGTTCTTACCGCCATAGTCATGGCATTTACACCACTTAAAAAATTAGGGGCAGCATACAGCAGTCTTCAGGAGTCCATTGGCGTGCTTGAGCGTATTGACAGGGTGCTTGACTATCCATCAGAGCCATCAGGCACGGTCAAAGTCAACGGGCTTGCCAGATCCATAGAGTTTAGAGGTGTCAGTTTTTCCTACGGCAAGAATCTTCAGCCAATACTTAAAGACATAAATCTTGATATAGCTGCAGGCAAAATTGTTGCCATTGTAGGTCCAAGCGGTGCAGGAAAAACCAGCCTGGTGCAGCTTATACCCAGATTTTACACCCCTTCGTCCGGGAAAATATTCTGGGATAATACAGACCTTAATGAAATTGATATAAGGAGTCTCAGGGCCCAGATGGCAATGGTGACCCAGGATGTGGTGCTTTTCAGTGATACCATAAGGGAAAATATCGCTGCCGGAAGGCCCGGAGCCAGTTTCGAGCAGATAGTTGATGCGGCAAAACAGGCGCAGGCCCATGAATTTGTTAAGGAGATGCCTGACGGTTACGACACTGTTCTTGGAGAAAGGGGACTTAATCTCTCAGGTGGGCAGAGGCAGCGAATTGCCTTTGCACGGGCACTGCTCAAGAACCCTCCCCTTTTAATCCTTGATGAGGCTACTAGTGCACTCGATGCTGTTTCAGAGCAGGCAGTGCAGAAGGCGCTTGAGGTCATAATGAAAGGCAGGACAACCATTGTTATTGCCCACAGGTTGTCAACCATTCTGAATGCAGATGAGATTGTGGTACTGGATCACGGAAGCATTGTTGCCAGAGGCACTCATGAAGAGCTGCTGTCAGGCTCTGCCATATATAATGAACTGTACATGAACTGGCAGCGGACCTGAGGCATATCCCGGTTGAGGGTTGTTTCAATGTCTTATTCAATAGCTGAAAAACAGAACCTGATAAAGGCCGTTCCGGTATTTTCCCCCCTTGCAGAAGACGTGCTGAAAATGCTTGCATCTGATGCAATTACTTCAGATCACCAAAAGGGGGAGATGATATTTTCTCAAGGGGACAGAGCAAGCGGTTTTCATCTGCTGGTCAAGGGCAGGGTGAAGATATTCAAGCTATCTGCCGAGGGCAAGGAGCAGATACTGCATATTTTCATGCCTGGTCAGATGTTCGGTGAGGCCGCCGTGTTCTACGGAGGAAGTTTTCCTGCCAATGCCATTGCCCTTGAGGACTCCCGTACACTCGTTATTCCCAAATCGAGCCTTGTCAGGGCTGTGTCCAAAGATTCTGAAGTGGCAATGAACATGCTTGGCGTGCTCTCTGCCAGGCTCATGCAGTTTTCAGACCTTATTGAGAATCTTTCTCTGAAGGAGGTTCCTGGAAGGCTTGCTGCCTATCTTATGCTGAAGGCTGCAGATAGTAACAGTGAAACAATTTTGCTTGATATTACGAAAAATCAACTTGCATCAATGCTTGGGACAATTCCGGAAACACTTTCCAGAATACTTACAAGGCTTGACAGGCGCGGAATCATAAGTGTTTCCGGGAAAAGTATCACTATCCTCAACCGGGATATGCTTAAAGAGTTAGCCCTCGGTACCGGGAGATTATAAAATAGATTTTTTTATCTACTCCACACTTAAGAAGTGTTGAGCATTTTCCGATTAACATAAAGGAGACCAGCTTAATATAAGGGTGACCGTCAAATTCTATGAAAAAAGAAGAGATAACCAATGCGTTCAGGGCAATAATTCCAAAGCTTGACGCAATGCCCCTACCAGATGCCGTTACTGCAAGGCTCCTTTCGGCCATAGGCGAGGGATGTTCTGCTGACGAACTCAAAGAGATAATTGGGTCAGATCCGGCTATAACTGTACAGGTATTGAAGGTAAGCAACAGCGCTTACTACGGTCAGCGCACCCAAATTCAAAATCTGGACAGGGCAATACTACTCATGGGTGTTGAGGAGATACGAAATATATGCCTTTCACTATGCCTGATAGCCAGATTTAATCCTGTTCAAAAATATGCTGAAAAATTTGACATTGAATGGTTCTGGAAACACAGTCTTTTAACAGCAATCCTTGCATCTCGCCTTGCAAGAGGAAGGCAATGGATTGCCCGTGAAGATGCCTTCATTATGGGACTTCTTCACGATATCGGCAAAATTATATTCGCAGTAGCCCTGCCAAGAATTTTTGACAAATTCGCCACAGTAGCCGAAACTGCCACGGGTCAGGCATTCTACGAAGTTGAGAGAAAGGCGGGGCTTTCTCATACCCTTATTGGCTCATGGATAGCTACCAGATGGGGACTTCCTCCTATACTGAAGTATGCTATAGAGTCTCATCATGAACCGGACAATACAATAGATGATTTTTCAGGCCATGTAGCCTTGATTAATATTAGCGACATCATGGCCCAGACCCTTTTACCCGGTGAGCTAGTACAGATGGAAGAACCGTATCCAACTACATGGGCCCTTGATAAGCTCAATATCAATTTTGAAAACTGGCCCGATCTGTTAAAGGATGCTGAAAGTGCTCTTCAAGATGCAAAGAGCATGTTTGCCATATTTAGGCAATAAATAACCGACGACTAATTAATGAATGATTTGCCGAAGGATAAATTCTGCTGCAACGTTTGTGACAAGCAGTTGAAAAGAGTACATTCAATGTCTGCAGACATGCAGGTCAATACATATTCCACCATGCATGCCATGGGAATTATCCTTCGTATTACCGAGGTAATGCTGCAGGACATCTCCCGTGATGAGGTCTGTCAGAAAATAGTTGATATAATTGTAGAGGAAACTGGTTTTGAGAATTCATCAATTCTCCTCTACGACCCTTCCAGTGACAAACTTAAGTTGCAGGCGGCAAGTAACGCAGCAAAGATATATAAGGGCATTACAGTCAACAATTTTAACAGGGAGCTTGAATTTGAACGCGAATTCGGTCTTGCCTGGGAGGTATTTGAATCGCAGGTCCCTATATTTATAAGCGATAGTTCGAAAGAAAAAATTCCTGAAGTAGAGGGGGCAAAAATTAAACCCATTGCCCTTGCCTGTCTTCCCCTAGCATCAGAAGGTGTGCTTAATATCAGTAACGGGGTCCCTTTCAAGTTTACAACGCGCACCAAGCGGGATTTAGTTATTCTCGCCTCGGTTATTGGCAATATCTTGCTGTGCTCCGGTAAGGGTGACAAGCTCCATGCCTCGCACAACCAGCTTCAGAACATGGTAGCTGCAAAAACCGTTGAGTTTAACCGGATTAATCGGGATCTGCAGGAATCAATAAATTATATGGAGGCAATAATAGAGAATACCCCCCAGGGTATCTGCCTTCTTGATCATTTCGGCACAGTAAGGAATGTAAACCGTTCCCTTCTCAGGGATCTTGGATGTGAACCAAGTTACCTTGTGGGACAATCAATCAAGAAACTATTCAAGGATCCTGATCATTACATGCGGTTTCGTACTGCCCTTGAGGCAGGTTCCATGCTAAGACTATCGGATATTCCTATTGTCCGGCAAAACGGCACCTCTATTGCTGCAGACCTTTACATGCATCCCATTAGGCACAGCCAGAGTGACACATGGAACGCCATGGTTGTTATACACGATATAACCGCTCAGAAGCAGGCAAGCAGGCAGATGGCCTATGTGGAAAAGCTTCGTGCCCTTGGTACCATGGCAGGGGGTATAGCTCACGACTTCAATAACCTGCTTGCAACAATCAATGGCAACGCCGAGCTTCTTGCCTTGGAGATCGAAGATGAGGTCCAGCTTGCACGACTGAACAATATAATTGTTGCGGTGGCTGATGGCGCCCATTCTGTCAAAAGGCTTCAAGCTTTTACTGGATTTGGCGCCGAAGAACGTTACCATACTATCCTAAAGTCGGATATAGACAAGGCCGTCAGCGAAGTTATAGATCTGACCCGCCCCATGTGGTTTGACGAGCTTAATCCCCGGGGCATCAATATTCAAATACAAAAAGAGATCCCGCCATTACCCCCGGCCGCCATACACGAATGTGACCTTAGAGAGATCCTTACAAATTTGGTTTTCAATGCAGTTGAGGCAATGCCGTCAGGTGGCACTATAACTTTTAGAGCAAAGCAGGTGGATGAAAGCATTCAACTCAGTGTATCCGATACGGGTATCGGCATGCCCGAATCCATCAAGAACCGTATTTTTGACCCCTACTACTCCACCAAGGATGTTTCCAACTCCGGGCTTGGCCTTAGTGTCTGCATGGGGCTGCTTTCACAGGCCGGCGGCACCATCACTGTGGAAAGTGAGCAGGGTAAGGGCACCACTTTTATAATTAATCTGCCCCTTGCAGAGCACGAGGTCCAGGAGAGTAAGCAAACAAAGGAAAGCGATGTATCTCACCTGAAAATACTAGCTGTAGATGACGAGGCGCAAATTATAGAACTGCTGACACTTATGTTGAAGGAGGCGGGACATGATGTAATAGGCTGTACCGAACCCCTGGATGCTCTTGAGCTTATTGCAAAGGAAGACCTGGACCTGGTACTGACAGACCTTGGCATGCCAGGAATTTCAGGGTGGGAAATAGCTAAAAAGGCCAAAGACAGGGAAGTACCGGTTATACTTCTTACAGGCTGGGGAGCCCAGTATGAGGACAGGGAACTTACGGAAAAAGGAGTCAGTGCCGTGGTTAGCAAGCCATTTAGGTTATCTGAACTCACACAAATCATTCAGCAAGCTACTAACTCTTAATATTTAATCTATGTGACTAATATCCTGCATCTCTCCCCTGACTCTCCCTCTCTTTTACGCTGATTGTCACATTAACAATATTTACATTCTTGAAATTTACCCCCCGTTTCTGCAATTCTTTTTGCTTCTTCTGTATACTCACTGGACATTGCGGTATGATGTGTTAATTTTTGGCAAATAATCGTATTGTGTCGCTCTATTAAACCATACCTGCAGGTATTCACATCTTCTACCATTTAAAAATTCTGTAGGCCATCACAGATTGATCAACGTGGTAATTGGCGTGTAATAAAGGCATGAAAGACGAACTGCTTGACATAGACAAAAAGCTCATCTGGCATCCTTACACCCAGATGAAGGATTTTGAAAACAGGGACATTCTATTTGTAGACAGGGCAGATGGTGTTTTCCTCTACGACAACAGGGGAAACAGGTACTATGACACCATCTCGTCTTGGTGGTGTGTCATGCATGGACATAACAACCCTGTTATAAAGAAAGCCATAAAGGAACAGTTGGACAGGCTTGATCAGGTACATTTTGCCGCTACCACCCACCAGGGCGCCATTGAGCTTGCCAGGTGGCTGGTTGATATAACCCCTGAACCGCTTTCAAAGGTCTTTTATTCAGACAATGGCTCTACTGCTAACGAAGTAGCGCTTAAGATGTCCTTTCAGTACAGGATTCTGAAGGGACAAGAGCAGCGGTCTAAATTTGTCTCTCTTGAACGGGGGTACCACGGGGATACCATAGGGACAATCAGTCTTGGAGGTGTTCCAACATTTGAAGGCCCATTCAAGCCGCTGACCTTTGACTCAATCCGGATTCCGGCTCCATACTGTTACAGATGTCCTGCCGGATGTACTGCTCCTGACCCCTCTGACTGGACAGACTTGAATGGGGGAGCGTTTTCAAGGCTGAACTGTTCACTTGAATGCCTGGAGCCTTTCAGAAAGGTACTTTCAGAGCAGGGGGCAACCATAACGGCAATGGTCCTTGAGCCATTGCTCATGGGTGCAGGCGGAATAATCATATACCCACCTGAATATTTAAGAGAACTGGCATCTCTTTGCAGAGAGCACGGCATACACCTTATCTTTGACGAGGTGGCAACAGGGTTTGGCCGCACAGGCACCATGTTTGCTCTTGAGCAGGCTGGGGTTATTCCTGATTTTCTCTGTCTTTCAAAGGGCCTTACCGGAGGCTGTCTGCCCCTTGCCGTGACCCTTACCACAGATGAAATATACAACGAATTTTACGCCGACTACTCTGAAGGGAGAACATTTTTCCACGGCCATACCTTTACAGCCAATCCCCTTGGATGTGCTGCAGCCCTTGGCTCTGCTCGGGTTTTTCAGGAAGATGATGTCATAAATGGGCTTGAACCCCGCACCCTTGCCCTTCAGAAGGGCAAGGAGTATTTCAGAGACCTTAAGTATGCAGGTGATGTAAGGGGCATGGGAATGGCAGCAGCAGTTGAGATAGTTGCAGACCGTAAGACAAAAACCCCTTTTGATCCGTCAGTGCGGGCAGGATGGCAGGTTTATCTTAAAGGGCTTGAAAAGGGACTTGTGTTGCGCCCACTGGGAGATGTAACATACCTCTTCCTTCCCCTTTGCACCACAACTGCACAGATTGAAGACATACTTCACAGGACCAGAGAGACCCTGGAAGAGGTTTTTGCTGCATTATAAACATTATGAACAAGTCGCCCTGTTCCACCCTGTCAGATATTAAAAAAGCGGAAGGCATGCCTCTTGAAAAACTGCTTTCCATTGCCCTTCATACCAAGCTTTCAAACAGGGGAGGCAAATTTTCACTCTGCACCATTTCAAATGCCCGTTCAGGAAGGTGCAGTGAGGACTGTTCATTTTGTGCACAGTCTTCCCACTACCAGACAGAGGCGCCGGTCTATGGTCTTAAGTCTGTTAAAGAACTGGTAAAAGAGGCCTCGGATGCAAAAGAGGCAGGTGCGCAGAGATTCAGCATAGTTACCAGTGGACGCGGGATTTCGGGCAAAGACATTGATGAACTTGCTAAACGTGTTGAAGCAGTAAAAAAAGTCGGCATAAATGTCTGTGCCTCACTTGGCATTATAGAACGAACTGCCCTGGAAGAGCTTAAGGCAGCAGGATTAAGTCGCTATCATCATAATCTTGAGGCATGCGAGGAGTTTTTCAGCTCCATCTGCTCCACCCACACCTATTCTGAAAGGATAAGGACAATAAGGGCAGCACAGGAAGCAGGGCTTTCTGTCTGCGCAGGGGGGATTATCGGTCTTGGTGAAACCCGAAGTCACCGAACGGCCCTTGCCCTTGAGCTTGCAGGCCTTAAGGTGGATTCAATTCCTGTAAACATCCTGGTTCCAATAAAAGGCACTCCTCTCTTTGGCCTTCCCCCCCTACCCGTTCATGGAATTCTTCGCTCAATTGCCGTAATGAGGCTTGCAAATCCATCAGCAGCAATTCGTATTGCAGGGGGAAGAGATTCAATACTCAAGGACTTCCAGGCAAATGCCTTTCTTGCAGGGGCAGATGCCATGCTTATAGGCGGCTACCTTACCGTCAGGGGGAGGCCTGTAGAGGATGATATCAGGCTGGTTGAAGAGATGAAGATATTGTGGAAGCAGTATGAAAAAGGAACATGAGATATCGGCCCCCGGGCCCCTGGAGATCTTTGCCGCATTCCTTAAGCTGGGGCTTACTGCCTTTGGCGGGCCTGCCATGGTTGCCTATATCAAGGACCTTGCGGTCAAGCAGAAAGGCTGGGTAAAAGAACGGGATTTCAGCCACGGAGTAGCCCTTGTCCAGACCATTCCAGGGGCAACGGCTATGCAGGCAGCAGCATATGCAGGGCTTCGGGCTGCAGGCCCTTCAGGTGCCCTTTGTGCCTATACAGGCTTTTCGCTCCCTGCATTTATACTCATGCTGATCCTTACCATTGCCTACAGTCATGGTCAGAATCTTCCAGCAGTCCTCTCACTTTTTTCTGGCCTTAAGGTAATAGTTGTGGCTATTGTGGCAAATGCTGCAATCAATTTCGGAAAAAAGACAATCAGGTCATACCCGGACGCACTGCTTACAGCATCAGGTGCAGCTTACATCATACTTAACGGAAGCCCTGTTACAGTTATCATACTTTCTGCAATAGCAGGTCCGCTGATTTACATGCGGGAAATAAGAAAAGACTCTCAAGGACAATCGCAATCCCAGGGGGCATTTGACAGGAATTTTTTACAAAGAACATTCAGGTTTGGCATTGCTGCTTCTGCCTGTATTGCTGCACTGCTTGCATGCCTTGCATATTTTTCTCCCCGCCTCGCAACACTTGGTCTGATTATGACCAAGATTGACTTTTTTGCCTTTGGAGGTGGATATGCCTCTCTACCCCTGATGCTCCATGAGATATCAGATGCCAGAAAACTCCTTGATGCAAAGACTCTTATGGATGGAATAGCCCTTGGCCAGGTCACTCCAGGGCCCATAGTGATAACTGCCACATTTGTAGGGTACATGCTCTACGGCTTATCAGGTGCAGTTATCGCCACCCTTTGCGTATTTGCCCCTTCATTTGTAGTGCTTCTGCTCATTACTCCCTGGTTTGACAGAGTAAAGTCAAACGCCATTTTCAGGCAGGCAATGAGGGGGGTGCTGTGTTCATTTGTAGGGCTGCTTGTTGCTGTGGCAGTGCGTTTTGCAATGGCTGTGCAGTGGCAGATAATGGCAGTTTTGATAAGTCTTGCAGCATTTCTAGCACTTCGTTTCAAGGTTGATATACTGTGGGTAGTGATTGCAGGCGGCTTGCTGTCGTTATTACTCTTGTAGCCTTGTGACAGAGGTGAACGAAGGTTGGTAAATGATATGAACAGATACATCCCCCTTATCCTTACAGGTGTCCTGCTGAACGCAGCAGCCCAGCTTGCCCTTAAAAAAGGCATGAGCACCATCGGGCACTTTCAGTTTTCAATGGAAAATATCCTTCCCATTGCATACCGGGTCGCCCTTAACCCTTTTGTAATAGCAGGCCTTGCATGTTACGTTATAAGCGTTGTTGTGTGGCTTATGGTGCTTTCACGGGTGGAGGTAAGTTATGCATATCCACTTCTGAGCGTTGGCTATATTGTTACAGCCTTTGCGGGAAAGTATTTTTTTGATGAGGCACTTACCCCTGTGAGGTGGGCAGGAATAATTGTCATATGCCTTGGAGTCTATCTTATTACCAGGAGTGCTGCCTGATGGATAACAGACCTGTTCGAGAGAATTTCCTCTCCTTCTCCAGACCAACCATTGGAGATGCAGAGATTAACGAGGTGGTTGACAGCCTTCAAAGCGGCTGGATTACCACTGGCCCAAAGGTAGCAAGGTTTGAGGAACAGTTTTCGGCCTGGGCTGAAGGGGCCAATGCAGTAGCTGTAAATTCTGCAACATCAGGGCTTAATCTTGTGCTGTGCTGCCTTGATCTGAAACCTGGTGATGAGATTATCACATCGTCCATAACCTGGCCATCCACAGTAAATAACATAGAAATCTGCGGAGCAACGCCGGTATTTGCAGATGTTCAACGAGATACCCTCCAGATTGATGCTGATGCAGTAGCTGAAAAAATCACAGAGCGGACAAGGGCAGTAATCCCGGTTCATTTTGCCGGCGCCCCCAGTGACCTGGACGCACTCAAGA
Source organism: Deltaproteobacteria bacterium (assembly GCA_015494395.1). GTDB lineage: Bacteria > Desulfobacterota > Dissulfuribacteria > Dissulfuribacterales > QOAL01 > S144-17. Next base: position 32,168 of record WGBG01000172.1, on the reverse strand, counting down.
CATTATGCTCCAGGCACAATATCCACCTCATTGAAGATGCGGCACATGCAGTGGGTACTGAGTACAAGGAGAAAAAGATAGGCGTTGGCTCAGAGGCTGCGATATTCAGCTTCCACCCTATTAAAAACATCACCACAGGTGAAGGCGGCATGATTCTCACCAATAATGACCAGTGGGCAGACAGAATGCGAAGGCTCCGCTTTCATGGCATCTCCCGTGATGCCTGGAAGCGATACGCCAAAGGCGGGATTCCCCAGTATGAGGTGACAGAGCCGGGATTCAAGTACAACATGCTTGATCTTCAGGCAGCAATAGGCATTCACCAGTTTGCCAGGCTGGATGAGTTTAATGCTAGGCGAAAGGCGCTGGCCCTGAACTACCTTGAAATGTTGCAGGAAATTCCTGAAATTATGCCGCTCTCCCTGGTGGAGTATCCCCATGTTCATGCATGGCACCTCTTCATTGTCCGCCTTGATACAGATGCTGTTACAGTGAGCCGGGATGAGTTCATTGCCGCCATGCAGCAGGAGAATATAGGCATTGGGCTCCATTTTCCCGCAGTTCATTTGCAGCAATACTATCGGGAGAAATATGGCTACCGCCCTGGTATCCTTCCGGAATCAGAGTGGAACAGTGATAGACTTTTTTCTATTCCTCTATACCCGCTTATTACAGAAGATGACCAGAAAGATGTAATTAATGCCCTGAAAAAACTGATTTCAAAATTTCGCAAATAAACTCATAAATTTTCCAAACCCGGTTATTTTTTTATGAAGGCCAATCCAGTTGCATTAAAAATTGATGTTGATACCCATGAGGGTATGCGGGATGGTGTGCCTGTTCTGCTTGATATCCTTGAACAACATGGGCTTAAGGCAACATTCTGCCTTTCCTTTGGGCCTGACAATGCAGGAAAGGCAATCTTCCGATTATTCAAAGACCCGGCCTTTCTTAAAAAGATGCTTACAACCGGGGCGCCCAGTCTCTACGGGTGGCGGACAGTGCTATCAGGCACCCTTCTTCCTGCGCGTCCCATCGCATCAGCATTTCCGGAGCTTGTAAGAGATATTGTGAATGAGGGCCATGAGTGTGTGGTTCACGCATGGGATCACAGGTTATGGCAGGACCATCTTGAGGAGATGTCTGAGGAACAGATAAGGGCAGAGTTTGCCAAAGCCTTTAATGAATATGAAAAGATACTGGGCAACAGACCCCATGCGGTTGCAGCCCCGGGATGGCAGGCAACGGAATTGAGCCTTGAAGTGGAGGCTGGTCTTGGACTTGACTGGGCAAGTGATTTGAGAGAAGGCCCACCCTGTTTTCTAAGGGTCGGGAACCGGGCCATTAACCTGCTACAGATTCCCACCACAGGCCCCTGTATTGAAGAACTTCTGGCTGCAGGCATCAGGGAAAAGCAGGAAATTTCAGATGCACTGCTTAATGCCCTGTCAGCAGAGCCTTACCCGGTGCTTGCTGTCCATGCCGAGGTGGAAGGAGGTCTTTTTTCATCATTTTTTAATGAATTTCTGCAAAGACTTCTCTATGCCCATGACGGGTGCATAACAATTGGCCAAATGGCAGATGGACTCCTGGCCCAGAAAGCAAAAATCCCTCTCAGGGATTTTACCCGACTAACACTGCCTGGCAGGGCTGGTACTGTGGCCTCGTCTGTCTGACTAACCTGAAAGCTCAGGGCAATTTCCTCGGATTCATGTGCAGCTTGAGGGTCCCGTCCGGATATACCACTGCAAGAAGCTTCTTTGCCCTCATGGCAATATCTATCATGTGTTTTGAACCCTCAGATTTCCTGTCCCAGAATATAATGACACAGTCAGAGGCCTTCAGCAGCACCTCATTTCTCATCATTGTTGCCTTGAGACCGTGCTTATCCCATTCAGACGGGATAATTTTCCAATCAATTTCGTTTTCCTCTGCATAACGCTCTCCAAGGCGGTCTGCACCTGGTGCATTTCCGGAATAGAGGGTATCTCCGCTTACCAGGAGCATATCAAGCACATCCTTGACAAGCTCATAGGAATCAAAACTTCTGGAACCACCAACAGCTATTTTAGCCATGAAAACTTACTCCTTAATGAAATGGGAACATCCGGGTTATCCTGCTAGCAGGATACCAGATTTCATGATGTTTTTCCAATGAAACCGGTTATGATCCAATCATGACCGGATTTTGGGCTGAACAGTTACTACAAATTTTCCATAATTGCAGTATATTACAAAGATAACTATCATGCGCACGAATTGAACGTAACAGTAACAACCGAGAATCCATTTTAACACGCTGAATGGATACAAAATAATCTTTCAAGGGGATAGAAATGAATCTGGATCAGTTAAATGTTGGAGAAACCGGAGAGGTTGTCAGGATAAAAGCAAAGGGACCGTTTAAGAAACGCCTGCTTGAGATGGGATTTATTGCAGGTGCAAGGGTGAAGGTTATAAAATATGCACCGTTAAAGGACCCGGTGGAGTATGAGCTTAAAGGATATCATGTAAGCCTCAGACATGAAGAGGCACAACAGATAGAGATAAAGAAATTGTAGGTAGCCTGCTTGCCTGTAAACTGCTACTCTTCCTTGTCAATGGGGTCTCCCGGATTGTCCTTTATTATATCCTTTACATTTTCAAGTGTGTAAAGCACATCGTGTACAGTGACCTGGGGATGATTTTCACAAAAATCATCTATGGTGTGAAGAATATTTTCTGTAAGTTCCTCAAACTGGTCAATAGAAAGCCCACTTGCCGGGCCCGATGCCAAAAGTTCATCCAGGTCAATGCCGTGGTATCTTACCAGCTCATCCTTGATATGTTCAAGTTTTCTGGCTCGGCCCCGCCCTGTTCTTGTGCGCCCTTGCAAAGGCAAAATTTTACCCATAGTTAACTCCGTATGTTTAAGTTACGCATTAGTCCCACAGGGTTATTGAACATAACCATGCTGGATTGTTCAAATTTATTGTAGAGGGGATTGGGGCAGGAAATCAAGTCTTTTTTCCAAATTCAGAATTTTTGAAATATTTTAGTAACAATTTCAAGACGTAAGGCTGGTAATAATTTTTCGGAATAGGCTAATTAAAATTGCTATCCAAGCTCGCCAAGTGCAACACCCCGCACTCCCTTTCTGAACGCCTCGCTTTTTTTAACCAGGGAAGGTGTGTCTGCCTTGTCAAGATTGTAAAGCTCGGGCAGTTCACCTTCATCCATATTTTTAAAGTTTGAAAGGAGATTTGAATCAACGCCATTCTTTTCAAGAAACTCCAACAGCACCGTGCCCTTTATACCCCCCTGGTTGTCAAGCGGCACAGAACCAAAGCCCTCCATGCCAAATTTCACAAAATATTCTGCCAGTGCAGCAATTATCATTGTATCAGGGCTAAGGCATGCCCAGTTTGCAGAGCGTATTGAATAACTGTTACCGTTAAATGAAAGGGCTAATCCTCCTCCCTGATCAACAAGCTCCAGGGCCTGAACATCGGTAATACTATCGCCACCATAAAACACCCTTCCAAGTTCAAGACCTGTCCGATCCAGGCTTTTTAATACGGATTCTGCCTTTTCCCTGCCTCCAACCGGGTTTACGTCATTAAATATCTCACCGGATTTCATGGACGGAATAATATCCCAGAAAATTTCATCAAGGCTTTTCAGGGTTTCCAAATGGGTAGAGGCAAGATCCTCACGGCCTTTGACCCCATGATCCCATTCAAGAATGGGCTGTGCCACAATCTCTCTGGTCAGTTTTTTCAGTGTGGCTATCTCACCTTCAGGGATTTCATATTTATCCAGGTTGACATCTGTGCAGTATATATTTTCAGCAGGAAAACCTGTAGCCCTGCACAGGGCATCAAGATAGGGCCTGTAGCTGGTGCTGATAATAAAGGCATGGTGCCTGGCTGTGATGGCAGGAAGCATGGTTTCAGTGCCAGGAAGAAGGCGCAGGGTCTTCGTGGAGAAATCTTCCATCATTTCAGAGGTTACACCCCATGCCTTCAGAAAAGGAAGAACAAGTTTCAGAGTGTCCCCTGCCTTGTATCCAGGACGCTTTTCAACATCTGCCAGAAAATCATCATACTTGCTTATCCTTGCAAAGAAATCACCACCATCCGGTATGTATGCCTGGCATAGTTCATAGGCATTATCATTCTGGGTAATGGGGCCTTCGCAGTCAAGATTTACCTGGATCATATACCTGTTTCCTTTGCCAGCCTGTCAGCAAATGAAAGTATAAACTCCCTCTGCTGGGGTGTGGCGTATGCTATGCAGTTACACTTAAGGCTATTCCTGCTCCTTACAAGCATCTCAAAACATACAAATTTATCTCCCACCTCAATGCCCACACAATGGGGCTGACAAGCCTTGTGTGAATACTGTTCAGGTGAAAGTATGTCTTCAGGCATCTGGAGCCAGAAGAGATTGTTAAGGCCGGAGGACTCGCAGTGCCCCTGAAGGTAGTCTGATACCCTTTTAATGGCATCTGAACCCAGTTCGTCAATAATGTACTGTCTCACTTTCTCCTCCTGTTTCCAATAAAAAAACCCGTAACCTTGTGAGATTACGGGCATCTTGTTCAAATGGTGCCGAGGGGGGGATTCGAACCCCCACGGGCGGTTGCCCACTACCCCCTCAAGATAGCGTGTCTACCAATTCCACCACCTCGGCATTTTTTATTTTGTTGTTTCAGAACCTGCAGACTGTGCCTTGTCAACAGCTTTTGCTGCGCCTTCTGCCTGCTTGGCAGTTTCTTCAACCTGGCCTGCAGTTGTTGATGCGGCTTTTACAACATTATCCGTGGCCTTGTCAACAGTAGATTTTGAAACAGGCGCCTGTTCACCCTGAACATCACCACCAGCCTGGCCTGCAGGAACAGCAGCCGGTTGTTCAACAGGCACTGCCTGCTGCTGTGCCGGGGAAGCTGAAGTGGTATCCTGAACTGGCTGATCAACCGGCTGTTCATTGGCTGGCTGACTCTGCGCTGGCACTGCAGGGGCTTCAACCTTGACCTCCTCCATGATGGAGTCGCCCTTTTTGTGAGCAGCAAGGTATGTCAGCGCCAGTGATGTGAGCATAAAAATTATGGCAACTACCGTGGTGACCTTGTTCAGGGCAGATGCAGGTCCGCTGCTTCCGAACATTGCCTCGCTTGAACCAAAAACAGCACCGACTTCAGCACCCTTGCCCTGCTGCAGAAGGACTGTCAGGACAAGGATAATGCAGACTATTATGTGAACTGTGACAACTATTGTGTACATGCAATCTCTCCGGCACAGCCATGTGACGACGTGCCGCATATTTTTAATTATTTATATACTGCTTATATACTGCAGGTTGCGATTTCAGCAAAACTCTCGGGATCAAGGGCTGCACCGCCAACCAGGGCACCGTCAACGTCTTCAAGGGCCATGAGCTCCTCAACGTTTCCCGGTTTGACGGAGCCACCATACAATATTCGTATTTGCTCCGCAATACCCGAATTGAAATGTTGGGAAACCCAGGCACGTACTGCCTCGTGGGCCTCCTGGGCCTGTGCAGGGGTGGCGGTTTTGCCGGTTCCTATTGCCCACACCGGTTCATATGCAATTACCACATCTGCCATGCGTTCATCTGAAACATTGCCCAATCCAGCGGCAAGCTGGGACTGAAGTACATCAAGGGTCTTTCCGGCTTCACGCTCTTCAAGGGTCTCACCAATACAAAAAATTGGCTTTATGTCATGGGCAAGGGCTGAGGTTATCTTTTTTGCAATCAGCTCATCTTCCTCACCAAAGACGTGACGCCTTTCAGAATGGCCAAGAATTACCCATTTGACCCTGAGATCAGAAAGCATAAGAGGAGATATCTCCCCGGTAAATGCCCCCTGCTCTTCAAAGTGCATGTTCTGTGCCCCTACGCTGATATTTTTTCTGCCCAGAAGTGCCCTGGATACTGTTTCCAGACTGGTAAAAGGAGGTGCAATGATTATCTCCCTGTCCTGGGGCAGGTCACGTACAAGAGGCATGAATGTATCCAGAAATGCCATGGTTTCCGGCACGGTCTTGTGCATCTTCCAGTTTGCTGCCATAATGGGAGTTCTCATAATTACCCCCTCCTCATCTAAATATTAGTCAAGAAAATATTTAAGCCTGTCTCTGCGGCTTGAATGACGAAGCCTGTTAAGGGCCTTCTTCTCAATCTGCCTTATTCGCTCACGGGACACATTAAAACGCTTTCCTATCTCTTCCAGCGTATATTCACTGTCTTCACCAATCCCGAAACGCAGACGAATTATCTTCTCCTCTCTTGGACTCAGGGTGGCAAGGATGCTTTTAATGCGCTCCGTAAGCTCCCTGTCTTTTACAGTCTCATAGGGAGATGCCGCCTCTTTGTTTTCAATAAAGTCGCCAAGGGTGCTGTCTTCATCTCCCACAGGAGTCTCAAGGGATACCGGCTCACGGGATGCCTCAAGTATGGAGAGTATTTTCTCCATGGGAAGGCCGGTACGTTCTGAAATCTCAATTGGTGTAGGCTCCCTCCCAAGTTCCTTGAGCATTGCATAAAAGGCCTTGAAAAACTGGCTTCTGAGCTCGAGAAAATGGACCGGCAGCCTGATTGTCCTGGTTTTATCAAGGATTGCCCTGGTAATTGCCTGGCGTATCCACCAGCTTGCGTATGTGGAGAACTTGTTGCCCTTTGTGTAATCAAATCGGAAAACCGCCCTCATAAGCCCAAGATTCCCCTCCTGAATCAGGTCAGCAAGGGAGAGCCCTTGGTGCATGTACCGCTTGGCAATGCTAACCACAAGCCTCAGGTTGGCATTTATCATCTCATCCTTGGCACGTTCAATGCGTTCCTGGTGTCTCTTGACTTCGCTCTTCAGGTGCTGGATGGAGATGTCCGTTGCATACTTTTCAGCAATTTTATAGACGGTAACCACCAGGTGATTGAGCTGCTGCTTTTTGGGTTTCAGGGAGGGGTCACGACGGCGCCAGATTGCTATCTGTTCCCTTAGCGTCTCCAGCTCCTCGATTTTACTGGGATGCGACATAATCGAGTCAATGATGCCGTTAAAGCCGTCCCTAATGGTGCGGCTCAGATCCTCTTCCTTTTCAGGGGTAAGGAGCTCATAACGACCCATCTCCCTGAGATATGTGGTGGTTATTTCCTCAGAGTCGGTATATCCGCCGGAATCCAGGACTACACCCTGTTTCTTTGTCTCTTCCTCCGGCGCTGCAGCCGGCATCTCAACGGATATGTGGACTGTCTTGTCAGCTTCCTCACCTATTGGCTGGCTTACGGCTGGCTCAAACTCTGCCTTCGGGGTGTCTGCCGGAACGTTTTTCTCAGAAAGGACCTCTATGTTGTTATTGCACAGAAGATCAAAAATCTCCTCCAGTTTTTCCGGATCCTTGATTTGATCGGGGATGAGATCGTTTAGTACCTCGTAGGTAAGGGTTCCATTCTGGCCTGCCTTAAGAAGGCGGTCCATATATCCTTCTACAGGAACCTCACTGGAATTTGAAATAACTTTGTTCGGCATGTTCAGCCTCTTCAGTGCTTGACTATGAAGATTTTACTAAAGTGGACACCGTAGACAGGCTGCATTCATCTGCCCCCTTTGCAAACAGCATGCTCATTTTTTGGAAACAATACGCTACATTCATACGTTTTAGACCCAAGGGCAAAAAAGCTTCCAAGTTGCTGAAATAGGCCACGGCAACCATTTTCAGGTGCAAAATCTTATAGTCAGGATTGAATTTGCGGTTCAAGTAAATTTTAAGGTTCTGACATTATGCCATATGCCGCAAGCCCGATAAAGGAGTGTCCCCCATGAGAACGCGGCCTGGCAGCCGATCCTATTTTAATGTGAACCTGTATTGAAACATAAAATAACGCACATCTCTCCTCCAGATATGCGGCGAAACGCTTTATTCTAAATCATTATCCTGAATAATGCAAGAAGAAAAGTAACTGTTCAGCGTATTGATGTTATAAGGTTGACACTTGGTCTTGTTTTTCCGTTCCGGTGAACAATTTCTTGTTTTTCTAAGGCTTGCTTAAGCCAAAATCGCGAAACTCACTCGTACCTCGCTCAGAGAGACGCGATTTTCTGGCTCCGCTTCGCCAAGAAAAACTACGAAATTCTTCATAGTCACTCCAAAACAAAACCAATTATCAGCCTGAATAGATACGAAGAAAATTGACTTTTTATGATTGAGGTATTTATGCACAAACTTATCCGAATTTCACGGCGTAAGCTTTGGCATTGCATTAAACTAATACCGAAAAATGCGGTGTCAACAAATCGCCAAACTGGTCTTCTGCCCAAAAAGGTTGTATAATTAAATATCATGGGCAACTTAAGAAAATAGTTGCCAGAGAGGGGGATGCCGTGTCTCTAAATACACTTTTCAAGTACTGGACCTACCAGGTCATAGCCCCTGGCACGCTTCTAAGGGAAAAATATGAGGCATTCAAGGACCTCCTGCACAAGGATCGCAAGGCCCATGACTGCATGGCAGAGCTTGAAGAGATATTTTACTGCAGGAAGCTTTGTGATTTTTCCCGGGTATCCCACCTTGCAGTAGCCATGTCTGACGCTGTAGGGGACATGGTGCATGACCTGGAGGTCATGTCTCCAATGGAGCATCTATCCCTCAAGGATTACTATAAAAAATTTAACTTCTATATCCGGTTTATGCTGGCTCCGCCGGATTATGATTTTTCCCCTCCTTTTGTTTTATACCCTGCCTCAGGGCAAAATATAATCGAACCCCAAAATCCTGCTAAAAGCCCCTTTGAACTGAACCAGGATTTGGTCAATAAGATAGGAGGAAAGGGGGCGCATCTTGCCCTTCTCTCACAGGGACTTGGCCTTCCTGTGCCTGATTTTTTTGTTATTTCAACCAATGCCTTTTATTTTTTCCTTGAATTTAATGATCTGAACAGGAAAATTGCCCAACTTTTAAGCCAAATCGATCTATCTGATCCGCAATCCCTTGAAGGCAACTCAAGAGAATTGATGCATTTAATCAGATCATCCAAGGTCCCTGATGATGTTATCAGTGAGATTACAGAATATGCAAATGAAATCCTTGAAAGAAGTGGACGCGCAAAGGAGAGCTCTCACGGCTTTTTCTCCGTAAGGAGCAGTGCTGTTGCAGAGGATTCTGAAAACAGCTTTGCGGGTCAGTACCTAACAAGGCTTAATGTCCCGCTGAACCAGCTTTGCGATGCCTACCTGGATGTGCTTGCAAGCAAGTATTCACCATCTGCCATCACCTACAGGATAATGCACGGCATGCTTGATCTTGAAACCCCTATGGCAGTGGTCGTTCAGGAGATGATAGACCCAATATCTGCCGGAATCCTTTATACAGAGGCACCTGAAAGGCAGGATGAAGAACATGGACGGGAAGAGTTTGGCGAGATAGTTATTCATGCTGTACCGGGGCTTGGAGAAACTGCAGTTAACGGTGAGGTATCTCCTGACAGAATCTACCTTAGAAGAGAAAAGCCTCACAGCGTCATCAGCAGGCAGCCTGGAAAAAAAGAGAAGAAAATGGTTTGTCTTGAAAATGGCGATATTGCAGTGGAACAGGTACGGCCGGAAGATCAGAAGCATGTATGCATAGACGATGAAACAGCGCTAAAGCTGGCTGAATGGGGCATGAAGGCAGAGAACTTTTTCGGATCCCCCCAGGATATGGAGTGGTGTGTTGATAAAAACAGGGGCATTCTCTGCCTTCAGACCCGCCCTTTCACACTTCCTGATATGGAGAATTACAGTGAGGAAGGGCCGACAGTATCCCAAAGGCCAATACTTGAAGGCAGGGTTACTGCCTCGCCTGGAAGGGCATGGGGCAAGGCATTTGTCATAAAGTCCAGGGAACATATCATGGATGTGCCTGATGGCGCAGTGGTTGTAGCAAGGAGCATTCCACCATCCTATGTTGCCTTTTTCAGCAGGATTGCAGCAATCATCAGTGAAGAGGCTGTCTCTGCAAGTCATGCAGCCACTGTGGCACGAGAGACACGATTGCCATTTCTGTCAGGAGTTCAAAACGCATGCAGCCGCATTGAAACAGGCATGACCATCACGGTTGATGCAAGTGGCATGAAAATATATGAGGGAAAGGTAGTTGAGCTTCTTGAAAAAAGTCAGGATACCAGGGCTTGCGTTCCAGAGGACAGCCCCTTTATGGCAAAGCTCAGATACATCATGAAGTTTATACTGAAGCTCAACCTGGTAGATCATGAATCTCCCGAGTTTAAGCCTGAAAATTGCAGGACCCTCCATGATATCTTGCGCTTCTGCCACGAAAAGGCTATGCAGGGGATGTTCAGCCTTGGGGACAGAAAGCGAGGCAGCGCCCGGGGAGCAAAAAAACTTGTTGTAAATCTCCCCATTAATTTTTTTGTGATTGATGCAGGGGGAGGAGTAGCGGAATCTGCAGTTTCAAAAAAAGAGCTAACCATTAATGATATTAGTTGCAGGCCAATGCTTAGTATCTGGAAGGGATTAAGTGATCCTGCAATAGCCTGGGATGAAGGCGAACACTTTGACTGGGGAGAGTATGACAGCATTGTGCTTGGTGGGGGAATAATAAGCAAGGACTCCCCTGCCCTTGCAAGCTACGCAATCATTTCATCAGATTACATGAACCTGAGCATCAGGTTTGGCTACCACTTTGTGGTTATTGATGCCCTTGAAACAGACACACCGGCAAACAACTACATAACATTCAGGTTTTCTGGTGGAGGTGGAGATGATGAGGGCAGGTTTCGAAGGGCAACCCTCCTGAAACTGGTACTTGAGGAGCTAGGATTTGAAGTGGACCTCAAGGGAGAGCTGGTAGATGCGGTGTTCAGACATGCTTCGGCAGAAACACTTGAAGAAGTGCTCCCTGTTCTTGGAAGGCTTCTTGGCGCAACACGGCTTATGGACATGAGGCTTGGAAAAGATGATAATCTTAAGGAGCTTGCAGAACAGTTTATGAAAGGAAGGTGTGATTTTGCCTCAGCAGGATAACCATACATACCAACTTACCTGGATAACCGATAACCTTGCAGCAGGTTATGCACCCATGTCCTACGCAGAGCTTGATTCAATACGGGATCAGGGGATAAGCGCAATTGTAAATCTGTGTGGAGAGTACTGTGATCTCCATGAGATTGAGGAAAATTCCGGTTTTGATGTTTACTACCTTCCGATTCCTGATGAAAGTGCCCCAGACATGGAGGCATTGGAAAAGGCGCTTGAATGGATGGATGAGGCATTCTACCTGGGTAAAAAGGTGCTGGTTCACTGCAGACACGGCATTGGCAGGACCGGCACCCTGATAACCGCCTATCTTTTAAGGCGCGGCCTTGGGATGAAGGCTGCCACCAGGACTTTAAAAAAAACCAGGTCCAACCCTACCAACTACTCCCAGTGGAGACTGCTCAAGAAATACGGCAAGAAACAGGGGGTGCTTAAGATCCGAGAACCTTCCCTTGAAGGCAGACAGGAGGTGGACCTTGCAGAGTTTTTTGCAGAGTATGAAGCTGTTGCAGAAGAAGTGGATGAGCAGTGGAAGAGACTCTGCTCAACCCAAAAGGAGGCGCAGCGCTGTGGGCAGGAAACAGATGAATGTTGCAGACACTACTTTGAGTTATGGCTGATCGAATGTGTTTATCTCATGAACAGGATAAACACAACTTTTAAACTCAAAGAGAGGCACGAAATAATCCAGCGGGCTGTAGATGTTTCATCAGCGCTTAAAGAAGGGCTTAAAAAGTGGAGAGGGACCCTCATTGATCAGGCAAGGGAGAATGTCTACAGTTCCGAGAACCTTATGTGTCCTCTTAATGTGGATGGCAAGTGTATTGCATTTGAAATCAGGCCTGTTCGGTGCAGGCTTGAGGGGCTTCCACAGGATACTGACCTGAACAAAGATCTTATAGATGATATTCTGGAAAATATTTCAAAAAATATGTTTTTGGCGCTCTCAGGTGTGCTACCAGATGAGATAAAGCTTAAATTCAGCTATCTTGATGCCCTTTCGGGGAAATTTATACAGGCATATTTCCATGCCCTTGCATCTGCAAAAAAATCAGGAGCAGGCTCAAGCTGACAAAATCCTAATCTTTCACATCTCCAATCAGACCGGCAACCTTTTCTTCCAGTTCCTTTTTGTCAATGGGTTTTACACAGTATTCAGAGGCACCGAGATTAAGTGCCTGTCGTGCAGTTTCAATGGTAGGATATCCGGTAAGCATCATTACCTTTATATCCTGGTTCATCTTTCTAATCTCTTCAAGGACTTCGATTCCGCTCATCTTCTTTAGCTTCATATCCAGGATTGCAAGGTCAACCCTGTTACCGTCAGCTATAAATTTCAGGGCTTCCTCTTCTTCCGTAAACGGAAAGACCTCATGACCTTTACGGCTCAGTATGGCCTTTATAAGGACACCAGCATCCATGACATCATCCAGCACCATTATTCTTGCCATAGTAACTCCTGACTTGACTCTTAATTAAAATTTAGGGCAATCAGATGGAAAATTAACCCTGCCTTGAAGGGACACCGGTTATGCGCGTGCTGTTTTTGCCAACAAACCTGGCCAGCATACCAAACAACATCAGCCCAATTACCCAGGTTATCAGAAACAGAGCAGAGACAGTCAGCCCGTGGATCCCCAGACTGTTCGGTGGTAAGGGCAATGCGAAAGTGCTTCCATGTATATCATACAGCTTATCAGGGGAGAAGACACTGTTCAACCATATTTCTCCAAGGAACAGTGGCATAAGATAAACTGCTACATACTTAACATACTTTTGCGCCATGTAGTTATTGAAAAACTCATCAAGTTCCTTGTCTGCATAATCAAACATCAGGCTCTTTATCTTCCAGTCGCTGATTTTGGCGATGTCTTCCTGTATGCTGTATTTTTCAGCAAATTTTTTCCGGAAATCAAATTCGTGTTCTTTAACGCGCAAGAGACGTCTGAGAAGGATGGAGATTGCTGCGAAGACAAGGGCAGCAACCATAATTTGAAGGCTTACAGGCAACTGGAGAAAAACCAGGGGCTTAAGTATGAGAACATTAAGCCCCTGGCCGAGGAGGAAGAATAGAGGACCTATGAATTGCTCATAGATCATATTCAGGGAGTTTAGTATGTGATTCCAGGTAATATGCAAAATGTAATAGGCGTGTTCCGGGCAGGGAGAGCAACCTGCCCGGAATCACATTTGCTGTTACCTGAAGAAGGGCAAGAGTTTGGTGTACTTCATGAATACGATAATCAGCGCAAGGGCAAGCATCCTCTTTAGGAATATCTCAGGAAGCTTTTTCTGAATTCTGGGGCCTATCATGCCACCGCCCATTGCACCGCCTGCAATACAGGCTGCCATAACCCAGTCAGGCTGGTACCCCATGAGGATATATTTGGCAATACCGCCAAGAGACGTGGCAAATGCACCCGAAATTGCAATTGGCACTGCAAGGTACATGGGGTATCCCATGAATGTTGTCATGAAAGGCATAAACATGAAACCGCCGCCAACACCAAATGAGGAGGCTATTACGCCCATCAGTACGCCGCCAACAAACATGTGCAACGGCTTTGCAACAAATGTCTCACCCCAGAACCGCATGTTGAATTTGACTATATTAAATTTGTCAAACTCCACCTTTCCAAGCTCTGCAGCCTTTCCAGTCTTTTTGGCCTCTTCAACAGCCTTGTTGAACTTCTGAATAATGGCCTTCATTGCCTTTTTCTTTTCAATCTGGCTTGGGAGGCTCTCAGTGAACAGCTTGATACCGATAAGACAACAAACTATTCCAAGGTAGAATTTGTAAGCCTTGAGAGGCAGGTACTTGGCAGAAAATGTCGGTCCAATAAAGAAAGCGCCAATTAGGATGCCAGCTGCAAAAAATGCAGCAACCGGCCATGCAAAACGCTTTTCTTTATAATAGTTAATCAGACCGGAAAGAGGTGATATAAGGGTGAGGAACAAGTTTGTTGGTTTTATAGTATTTGCTGCATTTACACCAATAGGACCTTTTGTTCCAATTACTGTAATCTGGTAGGCTGCAGTAAAGAGTCCACCGGCAGCGCCCATGATGACAAACAGGCAACCGATTACCAGTGCGCCTCCCAGAACCACAAGGGGATTCATATAGGTATTCCCCTTGGAGAAGAAATATCCAGAGGGCTTGATGGTGAATGTAGCTGCCTTCTGTCCGTTTACAACCACTGCCATACGGGTATCTGGTGCAAGATTCTTGTAAGGAGTCATGGTTACGGAAAACTTGCCAGTGGTTTTGTCAAGCTGGACACTTACACCCTCGTTCCATGGTGCAGGATCTTTTGATGAATCGGACAGCACCATCCTTGCGTTACCACCACCAATGGGACGTTCCTTGGAGATGGTATTGATACCGAACTTCTTTTCATGGGTAAAAATCAGAAAGTCCCACTGTCTCGCGTTGGTTACCACAGGAGCAAGGGCAGCCCGGGCGTCTGCTGAAATTTCAGACCACTTCTTTATCTTGTTGACCTGCACCTCAAACTTGAATGGCGGAAATGCAAATGGTCCTGTTGTCTGTCCCTTGGCAACAGTCTTTGGAGTTGCGTAGGCCTGGGGATTGGTGGTGACAACATAGAAGATTGGAGGAATGGCCGTGTCACCGAAGAGTTTTTCAAGTTTCTTTCTCTCCTTCTCTCCTGTTGAATCAGAAGGTTTGAATGGTTTGTCATTGCAGATTAGCACCACGAGCTCTTGACCGGGCGTTATCTGACCTGTGACTGTCACGGGTTGCCCGGCTGTAATCTCATTGGCGTTCAAGGTGACGGTTGCGCCAAATGCTGTTGAATGCACCACTGCCAAAATCAGGCAACAGAACAGCAACATCAGACCATTTCTAAATTTCATACTGTTACTCCTCTCTTATGTTTTGGGATTAAACCCTTGCCATACTGCTGCTATATGCAGCGCCACTGTGTTATCTAGAACCCATTCAATCATAGCGAGTCCACATGGTATAGATAATGTCGTCTGCAAAGATTAAGCCAAAAAAAATGGTTGGAGGGTTTCATTAGGATTTTTTTTATTTGTCCTGTAAAATCCGTGAGTTGTCTTATATAGGCTAGGTCTGACTAACAGATTCCCTGAAACATGGCATGCCTTTTACCAGCAACAAAAAGGTTGCATCAGACGAATTGAAAAGACATATTGAATTAGTTTTTTAAATCAGCAAGTTATATTTTGACATTTTTCATATTAAAGCCTTGACAGTTACCGTTTGTAAGCATCTGCTATTTAAGTGTGGTTCGATTATATTCAAGGAAGCGCATCCGTAATTTCATGCAGCAACATAAAGGTTGCAGTCTTTCACGGATTTTTTTATCAATCTATGCTCATAAACGTTTTTCTTCCATTGGCTGACTTTTCTCTTGGTATTATTAGCAAGGGACTCCCTTATCACAGGCAATGAAGGCAATAATGGGCTGTTAATACAGTATGTTAAATGCTTTGATCAGTTTAGACAAAGGTAGGACGGGATGTTTTTTTATGCCCTGTTCAGCCATCTTTTAGTTCTCAAAACCTAATTAAACAACAACTTCCTGCCATAAAAGCTTTTCTGGCATATTTTTTGTACATACCCATCACCAGACCTTCAGAATCCATCTTATATCAATTGTTAGAAAAATAATCATAAACCACTGGCGATTAATCGAATGATCAAATCCAGATTTTCCTGTCTGCAACAAATAATTTGGGTTGCCCTGTCTTTGGTGCTACTCACCGCATGTCCGGCCCAGGCAGTTCAGGTTCATGGCCCGCCAGAGGGTCTGTATGTACATCAGATGGCCCATGTGCTTTTTGCAATAGCCATGATATTTTTGATCTATACACTTCACATGCACCCGGTTGGGCACTGTCAGGGCTGGAAGTATCTGAAGATTTCTCTTTTTTTCTTCCTGTTGTGGAATATTAATGCACTTGTTGTTCATAGTCTGGGGATCAAACTTCCAGAAGGGGCCATCACCGGTAAGAACCTTATGGATCAGGCGCTTTCAGGTCCTCTGACGTGGCAGAGATGGCTCTTCTATATCACCCGCAACGACCATCTTCTCTGTGTTCCTGCAATGTGGTTCATGATGCTCTTTTTAAAAAATTCCTACCACGAGGCAGTTAATGAAAAGAAAGAGCTTGAGGTGTGTAAGAAAACATGACCTCGCTCCCCCTCTTTCCTGTCCATATAGTAGATTTTCTGGGAGCCGGCCTTATGATCGTCTTGTCGGTCATGGCAACTCGGTATGCCTGGAAGATCAAGCAGATCAGACGTAGAAACATACTTTGCGGCTATTTTTTCTGGTTTAGTGTGGCGCTCCTGATATTTGCAGTTTCCAGGTCAACAGCCCATATACTGCGGTATCTATTTATCATAATTGGCTATCCTCACATTTGGAAAATTTTAGCTCCCTACACAGGGGGCTTTAACACAATGACCTTTGTGGCTATAGCCACGCTTACATTTTATTACGCAAATGTAAGGAGTGTCATGCAGAGAATTCGGGATGATGCAGTTGAGCTTGAAAAGACCAACAAGATGCTCGCCCATGCCCATTCCACACTGCGTGAACTAAATCAGAACCTGGAGCGCCGTGTTGAAGAACGTACCCAGAAACTGAGGCAGTCAGAGCAGAAGTTCAGGAGCCTGTTTGAACATTCTCAGGATGCAGTATTTTTTTGTGATAAACACTGGAAAATTGCAGACATCAATGCAACCGGCGTGGAACTCCTTGGCTATGACACACCCGACGACATTATCGGCGTCCCTATATCAGCATTTTTCAAAGACAAGAAGGCCTGGACAAAATATTACACGGAACTTGCATCGCAGGGACATATAAAAGACTTCGAAACAGACCTTATTAAAAGTGACGGAAGCTTTATGACCCTGCTGATCTCAGCATCTGCAATTAAGGATAAGGACAGTAAGATCATAGGTAGCGAGGCTATTGCCAAGGACATAACAGCGCTAAAGCAGGTGACTGAGACCCTGATACAGCAGGAGAAGATGGCATCCATTGGGCAGCTTGCTGCCGGAGTCGCCCACGAAATTAACACTCCACTGGGGATTGTACTTGGATATACGCAGATACTAGAAGAGGATTTTCGGGAAAATAAAGAGGCACTTGAAACCCTTGCCATCATAGAAAAACAGACACAGAACTGTCGGCGTATTGTTGCGGATCTTCTCAAATTTTCAAGGGAATCCCTGGAAAACAGGATGGGCCCAACTAACATCAACCAGTTTATCGAGGACATCCTCTCTGTAATGGAACATACCCTTAACATGGACAGAATCTATGTCCATCGGGTGTTTGAAGAAAACCTGCCCAGGGTCCTTGCTGATGAAGGGAAGTTAAGACAGGTCTTTATGAACCTTATCAACAATGCCCACGATGCCATGGAAAATGATGGAATTATCGGTATCTGGACAAAGGAAACAGCAGAGGGCGGAGTTGAAGTCATTATTGGTGATACAGGGCCGGGCATACCTGAAGACGTGATAAGCCGGGTTTTTGATCCCTTTTTTACAACCAAGAGCGTAGGCAAGGGGACAGGACTTGGACTTTCTGTCTCTTTCGGGATTGTGCGTGATCATGGCGGGTCAATGGAGGTTCAGTCTCCTCCTGATGAACAGGAATATATTCAGGCAGGAATGGAGACAGTATTCAAGGTTAAACTGCCCCCTATGAAAAATCCTGTAGGAAAGGATGAGGATGACTCATAACCTCTTAACAATATTAACATTAACGGAGGAATACTCATGAAAAAAACAGTATGGAGCATGTGCGGCATGTGTTCGGTCCGATGTCCCATCAGAGTCGAAGTTGAAGATGGAGAAATCAAGTGGATTGAAGGAAATCCCCATCTTCTGGGTGGAGCGCTTTGTGCCAAAGGTTCCGCTGGCATTGCGCTTCAAAAGGACAATGAACGGCCACAGCAGCCGCTTATAAGAAAGGGTGGACGCGGAGCTGGCAACTGGGAGCCAGTAAGCTGGTATGCAGCCCTTGATTACGTTGCGGATAAACTTAAAAAGATCAAGGATAAGTACGGGCCAGAGGCCATAATGATGAGCTGCCGTGGTGGTCCATTCCTGGACATAGCCAAGGCGTTTATTCACGGTATTGGAAGCCCCAACTTTACCAACCATGACAGCGGATGCGGAAGAAATGTTCATCATGCCAGCAAATCCATATATGGGTTAGGGAGAAAAGGGCTGATTTACGACATTAAAAACTCCAGGCATCTTGTGCTGTTCGGCAGGAATATCCTTGCATCCCTTCGCATTGCCGAGGCTAACCAGGTTATGGATATGCTTGAGGCCGGTGGCAGTCTTACCTATGTTGACGTACGGCAGAGCCTTACCGGAATCAAGGCAACCAGGTTCTTCCAGGTGCGTCCAGGCACTGACTATGCCCTTGCCCTGGGCATGATAAACGAGGTGCTTAAAAAAGAGGCCTATGACAGGGAGTTTCTCGAAAAGTATGTTACAGGTTTTGATGCACTTGAGGAGTTTATTGAGCCATATACTGCAGAATGGGCTGCAAAGGAGTGTGGAATAAAGGCTAACAAGCTCAAAGGCTTTGTTGAGGAGATCTCCTCCCAGAGGCCGAAGGTCATTTTCCACCCAGGATGGATGCTCTCACGCTACAGCGACTCATTTTATGCAAGCAGGGCACTTCAGATTCTGAATGTTCTCATGGGAAATATTGAGAAGCAGGGAGGTCAGCTCTTTCCCAAGGGACCTGGTGACTGTGGCGTAAAGGGTCTCAGGAGCCTTGATGCACTTGTGCCAAAACCGGAGAAGGAACGTGCAGACGGTGTTGGGACAAAATACAAGCATTTTGACAAGGGACCGGGGCTGTTCCATCTTTTTTATGATGCCATTGCAACAGGGGAGCCATACCCCATCAAGGCGGTGATTTGTTACAGGCATGATCCCTTTAACTGCTTCCCTGACCCGGCAGCACAGAAGGAGGCATTGGAAAATGCAGAACTGCTGGTCTCCATTGATACCCATTACAGTGAGTTTGGGTGGTTCAGTGATGTAATCCTTCCTGAATCAATGTACCTTGAGAGAGAAACCCCTATTATCACTCAGAAGGGACCCAAACCGCGTTTTACACTGCGTCAAAGGGCAGTAGAGCCGCGTTTTGATACCAAACCGTCCTGGGAAATTTTCAAACAGATCGCTGACCGCATGGGCTTCAGTGAATATTTCCCATTTAATACAATCGAAGAGCTGTGGAAGTGGCAGCTTGAGCCAACTGGTCACAGTTATGAAGAGTTTGATGAAAAGGGTTACATAGAGCTTTCTGACAAGCCTATCATGTATGATAATATTGATGACAAGTTCAAGACCCCTTCAGGCAAAATTGAAATTATCAGTAAAGTGCTTGAGGATGCAGGTCTTCCCTCCCTTAAACCCTACGAGAGTCCATCCAAACCTCCAAAGGGCAGATTCAGACTCATCTTTGGCCGTTCACCCGTACATGCGCATGGACACACCATAAACAACCCCCTGCTCCATGAACTCTTTCCCGAAAATACCCTGTGGATAAACAAACGGGTGGCAAGCAAACTTGGAATCAGTGAGGGGGACTGGGTTGATGTTATTGCAGATACCCAGAAGGGCATTGTCCGTGCCCATGTAACCGAATTCATACATCCAGAGGCGGTCTATACTGTTCATGGATTTGGGCGGCAGATTCCCCTTCAGTCAAGGGCATATCACGCAGGAATGAGTGATCAGAAACTGCAGGAAGGTTTATTACAGAAAATGGATCCTGCCGGTGGCGGACTGTGCCTGTGTGAAAAATTCGTAACTGTACGCCGAAGCCACAGAAATCCTGCAAGGAGGGTGGAACTGTGAACAAATACATGATCTATCTCAATTCAAGAAGGTGTATTGGCTGTCATGGCTGCGAGGTACACTGTAAAACCAATAAAAATCTTCCGGTTGGGCCTATCCTTTGCGAGATAACCCATGAACCGCTTAAGGCAGTAAAGGGAGTTCCTAAAACAGAATTTCAGTTCCGTTCATGCTATCACTGCGAAGAGCCGTTCTGCGTTGACATATGCCCCACAAAGGCCATGCAGAAACGGCAGGAGGACGGAATTGTCTTTGTAGATGCAGACAAATGCATTGGCTGCATGGCATGTGCAGGTGCCTGTCCCTGGGGAATTCCGCAGCTTAATCCTGAGACAGGAAAGGCTGTCAAGTGTGATTACTGCATGGACCGGATAGATGCCGGACTCAAACCAGCCTGTGTTACAAAGTGCACCACCCATGCACTGAAGTTTGTGACCATGCAGGAGATTTAGGCTTAATTTACCTTAAGTCTTTATCAGAAGAGCTGTCAAAGGGCATGTCAATGTACATGCCCTTTTTACATTGGGTCCAAACAGCATGTAATGGTTAAGTAAAATGGGACATACCGATTCAAACATAAACTTATATCTCTCCTGCCATGACCATGTCACAGAGCATTCTTTTTAGTGATAGCCCGGCTGCGTGAAACCCCTCTGTGCCAAAGTTGATATTTGCCTCAATGACCATCCAGCCATGTTCTGACTCACAAAGGTCAAAGCCTGCATAATCAATTCCTGAAACTCTTGCGGCCTTAAGCGCAAGGCTCAATGCCTCTTCCGGGATGTTGTCAAAATTTATCTGTCCTCCCTGGGCAATGTTGGTCCTGAAGTTTTCAGGCGCCGACTCTTTCCAGTAGTAGTGAACAACCCGGTTTCCTATGATTACCACCCTGAGATCCCGCTTGAAATCCAGATATTCCTGGATATATGAAACACCGGGGCATGTCTGAAGATAAGTTTTCAGTTCTTCCCTGTTGGTTACAAGGAATACTCCCCTCCCCTGCCCGCTGCCAGTTGTCTTTTTGGCAACAAATGGAAAATCGAAATTAGCAAGTATTTCAGCCTGACGTTTTCGCAGACTGCCTGCAAACAGCATGGTGCGGGGCATGGGAATATTCAAAAAACGAAACAGGGAGAGCTGGCGGGCCTTGTCTCCAAGGTGGTGATAGGACGAAGCTGACGGAAATATGGACTTTCCTGCTGCGTGCAGACTTCCGGCATAAAATAATGTCGGGAAATAAATGCGCTCTGCCTCCCTTATAATGCGCTGTTCTTCCCGGGTATAGTCATCCCAGTTAAGCCTGAGGCCAACTGTGGTAACGCCAGGGCACTGGCGAAGTTTGAAGCCTATGGCCACTTTCAACTTCAATGCTCCTATTCAGGCATAAAATGGATTTCTAACACGCGGGCTTTCCACGCCTCCCTAACCGTTTCGAAGTACCTCAGATGGATTTATTCCTGCTGCCTGACGTGCCGGGTAAATGGTTGCAAGAAAACAGATAAGTACAGCAGAAAGTGCGATTACCGTAACATCAAAGGTGTTCATAAGGATCGGCAGGCTGTCTGTATAATAGACCTCCTTGGGGATTTTGATGAACTTGTACCTTGAAAGTGCCATGCAGATACCAACCCCGCCTGTAACTCCAATGGCTGTCCCCACTATACCTATAAGAAACCCCGTAAACATGAAGATCTTCAGAATCTGTCTGTCAGACGCACCGATGGATTTAAGGATTGCTATATCCTGTTTTTTCTCCATTACCATCATTATAAGTGTGCTGATAATGTTAAATGCAGCCACCAGCACAATAAGGGTAAGGATTACAAACATGGCAAGTTTTTCCATCTTGAGTGCTGCAAAAAGGTTTCTGCTCATCTTCTGCCAGTCCATGGTCCAGAACGGAAAGCCAAGTTCCTTTTCTATCTTGGCTGCAATTCTGTCAGCAGCATAGATGTCTGAAACCTTTACCTCAATTCCATGCACCCTGTCCCCTATACCAAGGAGCTTTTGTGCGGCAGATATGGGAATAAAGGCAAGGGATGCGTCATACTCATACATTCCGGTTGAGTTTATCCCTGTTACAGTAAATGACCTTATCTTGGGAATCATTCCGACAGGGGTGATGGTTCCACCGGGAAGCACAACCTGAATTGTCTGACCAACACTTACCTGAAGGGTGCGGGCAAGTTCCTTTCCAAGGATGATCGGAGGATGACGCCCTTTGAAGTTTTTGAAGCCCTGGAGTCCGTTTCCAAGAAGAATCTGCCCAAGGCTCATTACCGATTCCACGGTCTTCGGGTCAATACCCCTGATTGCAACACCGCTTACCGCCCTTCCGCTGCTTAAAAGTGCCTGAATATAGACTATTGGTGTAACTGCGGTGACACAGATCTTTTCAGGTTTACCCTGCATGCGCCTGATCAGGCCCGCTATGCCTGGCTTGTCTTCTAGACAGCATGAGAGCAGTTTCTTCTCTATCTCCCTGGAATTTGAAAATGGGCCCTTGTAGGCGCGAACAAGAACATGGGCGTTAATACCAAGAATCTTGGTGCGCAGATGGTTTTCAAACCCTGCCATTACTGCTATCACCACTATCAGGGCCATTACACCTACAGCAACACCGCCCATTGAGATAAAGGTGATGAGCGAAATGAACGCATGCTGCCCCCGTGCCTTGAGGTAGCGAAGCGCCATGAAGAGTTCGTACTTCATGACAGGGTCCTATCTTTCGCGCCTTATATGTTCGGGCCTCATCTGAGGAAAGAGTATTACATCCCTGATGGATGCAGAGTCTGTAAGCAGCATTACAAGCCTGTCAACGCCTATGCCCTCACCTGCAGCAGGGGGCATACCAATTTCAAGAGCATTTACATAGTCCCAGTCTATCTCAGGAGGTATTTCTTCATCATCACCACGATTTGCCACCTGCTCTTCAAAACGGGCTGCCTGATCCCGCGGATCATTCAGCTCTGAAAAGGCATTTGCTATCTCACGGCCTGTAATGAACAGCTCAAAACGGTCTGTTACCTCAGGATTTTCCCGGTTTCTTCGGGCAAGAGGCGAGACATCAGTGGGGTACTGGGTAATAAAGGTGGGCTGGATGAGATTTGGCTCTACCAGGTGGTCAAAGAGCTTTGTCCAGTATTTCCCAAGGACTTCATCCCCGGAAAGGGGCACTCCAGCATCTTCAAGCCGTTTTTTAAGCGCATCCCTGTCTCGAAGCTCATCAGCAGGGATACAGCCAACCTCTATCAGTGATTCTTCAAGAGTCATGCGTTTCCATGGCGGAGCAAGATTAACCTCCTGGCCCTGATACTCGATGGTTGTACTGCCGCAGACATCCTCTGCAATCATGGCAAAAAGCTGCTCGGTCCGTTCCATAAGGTCCTCATAGGTTGCATAAGCCTCATAGAACTCAAGCATTGTGAATTCAGGGTTGTGCTGAATGGAGATACCCTCATTCCTGAAGTTGCGGTTCAGTTCAAAGACCTTGTCATACCCCCCAACCAGCAGCCGCTTCAGGTAAAGCTCAGGTGCAATGCGCAGGAACAGGTCAATATCTAGGGCGTTATGATGTGTCTTGAAGGGCTTGGCTGTGGCCCCGCCCACAATTGGCTGCATCATGGGGGTTTCAACCTCAATGAAACCTTCTGATATAAAGTACTTGCGCAGGAGATGGATAATCCGGGAGCGTTTCATGAAAGTGGTGCGGACATCCTCATTCATAACAAGGTCAACGTAACGCTGCCTGTAGCGCAGCTCCTTGTCTGTGATGCCGTGATATTTCTCCGGGAGGGGCTTGAAGGACTTTGTGACAAGCCTGATCTCCTTTGCCATCACGGTAAGCTCATCGGTCTTGGTACGAAAAAGAGGGCCCTTGACCCAGATTATGTCACCGATATCAAATTTCTTAAACTCCTTGTACTTGTCTTCCCCAAGGGTATCCCTGGCAAAATAGACCTGAAGCCTTCCGGTACTGTCCTGAATGTGACAGAAGGAGACCTTGCCAAATTTGCGAAGGGCCATAATTCGGCCTGCCACCATGAATTCCTGGCCCAGGTTTTCAAGGGCCGCCTTGTCCTTGCCTTCATGTTCTGAAAGGATCTTGGCAATATTTTGCGGGCGGGGAATATCATTGGGGAACAGGTTGATCCCGGCCTGTTCCATCTCTTCAGCCTTTTTCCTGCGCTGTTTTATTACCTGGCTTTCCTTGCTCAATTTATCCTCCACTGACACAGAATGTTTGCGTCATTTGCTGTATACTTTTTAATACCTGGATTGAGCGATTGTCGGATTTGCTGCAGATCCGCGAAAGAGGAATTCCCATAATAGTCGGCTATATGGGAATTCCTTTGACAAAAGAGATGCAGTGAATCCGGCAATCCCGAAGGGTTTCAAAAGTTGAAGAGTATGATACATTTAACTCATTTTAATATCGTATAAAATCATTTCTTCAAACTTTTGAAACGCTCAATTCAGGTGATAATTTTATTGCCTGTAAGCAGGCTGATGCGGGTTGAACACCTTGTTGAAATCTTGGTTAAGATAGGGACTATACATCAACCCATTCATAGTTTACTCTGATTTTTGCGTCAACCGTGCAAAAGTCCTACACTAATAAGTACCTAGATTGAGCGATTGTCGGATTTACTGCAGATCCGCGAAAGAGGAATTCCCATAATAGTCGGCTATATGGGGATTCCTCTGACAAAAGAGATGCAGTAAATACGGCAATCCCGAAGGGTTTCAAAACTGGAAAGCTATAATCAACATAACTCATTTTAATTTCGTTGAAAAATTAATTTTCCAGATTTTGAAACGCTCAATCTAGGAAGTAGCGAGGCAATCAACTTTACCCCGGACAGGCCATACTTCAAGTATGAAAAAAGAAAATATACTCTTAGTCCTTGTAATAATCTACTGCTGCATCATATTTGCCCTTTCAAGTATCCCGGGAAGTGAACTTCAGGGTATTACCACTCCTGACTATATCATGCACGGCATTGAATATACGGGTCTGGGATTTCTCCTGTGCTGGTGGCTGGTAGAAACAGGAGAAAAGCCTGTGACTGCCCTGCTCAGGGCCGTTGTCCTTGCATCTGTTTATGGAATCAGCGATGAGTTTCATCAGTATTTTGTACCTGGCAGGTGTACAAGTGTATCTGACTGGATTGCAGATACCCTGGGCAGTCTGGCAGGGGCAGGAATACTGTTGCAGATAAGATTCTGGTTTAAAAGAACGTAATCCAGTTGCTCTTGGTGCTCAAATGAAAAACAGGCATTCTGCCATGATAGATGATGTAATAACCCTGCTCAGGTTTTATAAGGGGATAGGTGTTGAGTCCCTTGAAAAAAGCAGGGCGGTCAAGGAGATGCTTTCCTTCATCAAGCCTTCAGGTAATAAAGTTTCAGCAGGCCCTCTGAAAAGAAATGTTGGAGCTGCTGGGGCGTCATCCAGATTTAACTCATCTGGCAGATTAAAGCCATCTGGTGCAAGAGTTAAGAGTGCCCCAATAACTCCCTTGAAAGCGGAAAATCCCTTGGCTCGGGTTATGGAAAAGGCCTGCGGTGACTGCGAGCTAAAAAAAATTACGGTTGAACCAATTTCGGGTATTGGCCCTGAGACAGCAAGCTTGATGGTTGTTGACGAAATTCCCTGTGCTGATGATGCGACAAAGGGACAGCCCTTTCAGGGTAAGGCCGGTGAGATGCTTTCCAGAATGCTTCGGGCAATAAGGATTGAGCGTGGTCAGGTCTGGCTTACAGCAGCCTTGAAGTGCAGGCCTGCATCAGGCAAGTTGCCTGAAGGGGAAGATCTTGACTGTGCCGAGATTTTCTTAAAAGAGATTGAAAGAGTAAAACCCAAATTTATTCTAAGCATGGGGCTCCTTCCGGCACGCATGGTGTTAAAGGCATTTTCCTCTATTCCACCAGGAGATGCCACACCGGACATGGCCCTTTCTGATTTAAGGGGCAGGGTTCTTACTATTAATAACGATATAAAAACAAGGCTTGTGGTAACCCACTCCCCTGCATCCATATTAAGGCAACCACCTGCTGTTATAAAGCGGCTCAAACAGGAGGCATGGCATGACCTTCAGATTCTTGAAAAGTTATACCATACATAGCGCCTGCCAAAATAACTTCAACCTGCATATCAAACACAAAACATGAAAGATTCAGGCCTGTTTTCAAAACTCGTGTTCATTCTGGGCATTATCTCTCTTTTTTTTGCCCTTTCCACCCTAAGTAGCGCTGCAAATGCAGAAGGGAAGGCAGCCAGTGTTTTAAAAATAAGGCTATCGGGCAGCATCAACCCTGGCATGCTTCAGTTTTTCAGACGCGCGGTAAAGACAGCCGGTGACAAGAATGCTGACATGCTTTTGGTGGAGCTTGACACCCCCGGGGGATTGGTGCGAACCCTCCGGGAGATGATACAGACAGTAATGTCCTCTCCTGTTCCTGTTGTGGTTTATGTTGCCCCGTCTGGTGCCCAGGCAGCATCTGCCGGAGCTCTTTTTACCATGGCAGCCCATGTTGCAGCCATGGCGCCAGGTACAAATATTGGAGCTGCCCATCCGGTGATTCCAGGCGGAGGTGATAAAGACTCGGATATTTACAGGAAGATGGAAAATGATGTTGCAGCCCTTGCCAGAAGCATTGCAAAACAGAGGGGCAGGAATGCTAAATGGGCAGAGGATGCCGTACGAGAGAGTGTATCTGCCACTGCAGATGAGGCATTGAAGCTTCATATTATTGATTTTGTTGCACCAAGTGAGAGTGATTTGTTTTTACAGATTAACGGCAAAGAGGTGAAGATGACCTCAGGCTTAAGGAGCCTTGAATTTTCAGACTATGTGATCACAGAACTTGAGCCTGGCCTTAGAGAGAAGATAATGGGCATGATTGCCGACCCTGATATTGCCTATATCCTGATGATGCTTGGGGCAGCAGGGCTCTATTTTGAGTTTGCACACCCTGGCGCTATCCTACCAGGAACTGTAGGTGCCATTTCCCTGATTTTAGGGCTCTTTGCCATGCAGGTCCTTCCTGTAAACATAACCGGAATTCTGCTTCTGATGCTTGCTATGGCACTGTTTCTTATGGAGCTTTTCATCACCAGTCACGGAATCCTGGCAGCAGCAGGCATTATAGCCATGATATTTGGCTCAATGATGATTTATGATACCTCCCAGTCAGGCATAGCCATTTCCCCAGGCGTTTTGTGGACCACAGTTGGGGTATGCGGTGTTTTTTTTATGAGTATTGCATTTCTTGCTGCAAAGGCCCAGTTGAGCCGTCACCGTACGGGCAGCGAGGCCCTGGTTGGGGAGCATGGGGTAGTCCGTGAAAGAGGCAGGTTTGGCGGATTTCTCGTGTTTGTTCAGGGCGAGCTGTGGAAGGCTGAAAGTGAAACCGAGCTTAAAGAGGGAGATGATGTAGAGGTTGTGGCAGTTGAAGGGATGAAGCTTAGGGTAAGACCTTTGGACGTAAAAAATTGATTTTTTACAGTTAGATTACTTGTTACTGTTCAGCGTATTAATCTTAATAAGGTTGGTAAATGGTCTTGTTTTTCCGTTCCGGTGAATAATTTCTTGTTTTTCTAAGGCTCGCTACGCCAAAATCGCGAAACTCGCTGGTTCCTCGCTCAGACAGACGCGATTTTTGTGGCTGCGCTTCACCAAAAAAACTACGAAATTATTCAGAGTCACTCCAAAACAAGACCATTTACCACGCTGAAGAGATACGATTACTTTAACAAATATCATGAATCTTTCTGAGGATATACGATCAACCCTCCATGCCTCAAGGGCATCTGTATTTCTTGATACAGTAAGGAGCCATGAAGAAGAGAGATATTCCTATCTCTTTTCAGAACCTGTTGATATCATCACTGCCAGTAGCCCTGATGATGTTCAAGCGGTTCATCAGAGGATTGAACAGGCGTTAAGTGAAGGTTTTCATGTTGCTGGTTACTGGTGCTACGAGTGGGGTTATGCACTTATTCCAAAGCTCAGACATCTGCTTGGAGATTATGGCAAGAGCCGGCCCCTTGTCTGGCTTGGAGTTTATAAAGCCCCCAGGATATGGCCAAGTGAAGAGATTCAGTCTCCTTCAGTCAGCAGCATGCATGGGGAGGGTGAAACATCAGATATTAAATCCCATGCCCTTTTAAGCTCGTTAAAGCTTGATACAGGCAGGGATGAGTATGTGCAGGCAATTAGGAAAATAAAGGATTTTATCAAAAGCGGGGACACATATCAGGTCAATTATACGGTTAGAAGCCGTTTCAGTTTTAACGGCACCCCGCTTGATCTGTATGAACGCCTCAGAAGACGTCAGGCAGTATCCTACGGAGCTGTTATCCACCAGGATGACAGGTGGATTTTGTCTCTTTCACCAGAGCTTTTTTTCCACAGAATGGGTAACAGGATATGGACAAAGCCCATGAAGGGTACGGCAGCAAGGGGCAGCAGCCCGGAAGAAGACAGGCGTATTGAAGCCTTTTTGAAAAATGACCTCAAGAACCGGGCAGAAAATGTAATGATTGTTGATCTTCTTCGAAATGACCTGGGACGAATTGCTGAAACCGGCTCTGTCTCAGTGCCAAAGCTCTTTCATGTGGAAAAATATGCAACACTGTTTCAGATGATAAGCCGTATCGAGGCAGATGTTAAACATGGCACAACCTGGCAGGAGATTTTTCAGTCGCTCTTTCCCTGCGGCTCTGTTACCGGTGCCCCAAAGATAAGGACAATGGAGATTATTTCCCATTTGGAAAACTCTCCACGGGGTGTTTATACAGGGTCCATAGGTTTTATAGCGCCTGATAACAGGGCTGTTTTGAATGTTGCCATCAGGACCCTTGAAATCCAGGGAGATGAAGGCGTTATGGGGACCGGGAGCGGTATTACAATAAGTTCTGATCCTGTGGCTGAGTACGATGAGACAAGGCTTAAAACAAAGTTTCTTGAAAATGCCTAAGGAGTTGGAGTTCTGTAACTGTTCAGCGTATTGATGGTAATTGAGGTTAGTGAATGGTCTTGTTTTTCCGTTCCGGTGAACAATTTCTTGTTTTTCCAAGGCTTGCTCCGCCAAAATCGCGAAACTCGCTCGTCCCTCGCTCAGACAGACGCGATTTTTATGGATGCGCTTCGCCAGGAAAAACTACGAAATTCTTCATAGTCACTCCAAAACAAGACCATTCACTAAGCTGAATAGATACGGAGTTTTTTTAGAGCATGACAGTCAGGACAGATATGGAATTTTCTCTCATAGAATCCTTTCTCTGGGCACCTGTTCCCTTCTGGTCCCTATATCTGCCTGCGCATTCTCAAGAGATACGTGGTCTTAAAAATTATATCTTTACTCCAGCAAGGCTCGGTAAATTCCAACCGTCTAAAGATTGCATTTCAGAGACCGTAAAAGCTGAAAACTGGAGGCAGCGCTTTTTTCTGTTTGATCGTCATTTAGAGCGCATGCAGGTTTCATCCTTACAACTTGGATTCAGGTTTGAGCAAGATGCTTTTTTTGATGCACTCAAGGATGCAGACAGAGAGATTCTCAGGGATGTTCCTGAAAGATTGAAAGATTCAAATAATGAGGGCAGTGCTGCGAATTTCCTCTTCAAGGTAAGAATCACCCTTTCCCCTCAGGGTAGTTTCTCAAAGGATTATGTTAAAATAAGACCGGTCCCTAAGCTTCCTGTCCTGTTTGATATTTCGAATATTCCAGCTGAAGAGGCAGTTGCCATGCCCACGCACAAGACAACATTGAGGGATGTGTTGAACAGGGAATTTAAACGGGCGGCTTCCCTGGGGCTGTTTGACACAGTTTTTATGAACAGGATGGGGGAGATAACAGAGGGGACCATAAGTAATGTATTTATTGATGCCGGAGACGATTTGCTACGCACCCCTGCCCTGAGTGCAGGCCTGCTTCCAGGAACACTCAGGGCGGAGTTGATTGCATCAGGGCTAGCTGTTGAGAGTCGGGTTACCAGACAAATGCTTGAAGAGGCAGAGGCTATCTACCTTGGAAACTCCGTACGCGGGCTGGTACCCTCACTACTGGCAGGCCCTTTTTAATATCATGACTGTTTGGTTGCTTGCCCGTTATCCTCTTTCTCTTTACCGGCTGCCAAGGCAGATACAACTTAGAGAAGATCTACTTCAAGACTTTCCCCGGGTTTAAGCGCCTTGATGGCAGTATCAATCTGGTTTGCCTTCATCTGTCTCTCAAATTCACCCACAGTTCCGGTAAGTGCAGGGAATGTTTTGTAGTGCATGGGGATAACAACCTTCGGGTTTATCAGCCTGCAGGCATAGGCGGCCTCACGGGGTCCCATTACATAATGATCTCCAATTGGAAGAATTGCCACCTTTGGCGTGTACATTGAGCCTAACATTGCCATATCTCCAAAGAGTGCAGTATCACCGGCATGGTATATTCGCACTCCGTCTTCAAGACGAATTATGAACCCTGCAGCCTCACCCCCATAGAGCAGTTCCTGCCCGTTTGAAATGGAAGAGCTGTGCACCGCGGGCACCATTGTTACAGAAACCCCCTTTGTGTAGTAGGTCCCGCCGATGTTCATGCCTGTTACATTGGGAAGGCCCCGTGTCAAAAGGTACTGTTGAAGTTCATGTATTGCCACAACTTCAGTCATGGATGATGAGACAAGTTCCATTGTATTTCCCAGATGATCCGGGTGGGCATGTGTTACAAGTATAAGGTCTGCCTGTGTGTCTCCCTTATCCTCAGGGGCAAGGGGGTTATCAAGCCAGGGGTCAATCCATATCCTCAATCCCTGTGCAGTATCAATCCGGAATGCTGAATGTCCATAAAATGTTATCTTGTTAGGCATGGTTATCTTCTCTCCTCGATTATTTTGTAATTTGAATTCTGGCCTAATGGTAAGGTGGCGCTGTAATTGTTCAGCATATTAACAGTATGGTTCATAAATGGTCTTGTTTTTCCCCTCCGGAGAATAATTTCTTGTTTTTCTAAGGCTTACTCCGCCAAAATCGCGAAACTCGCTGGTACCTCGCTCAGACAAACGCGATTTTTGTGGCTGCGCTTCGCCAAGAAAAACTACGAAATTCTTCAGATCTAAATTGAGCGATTGTCAGATTTGCTGCATATCCGCGAAAGAGGGCTTCCCACTATAGTAGGCTATGTGGGAAGACCGATGACAAAGGAGATGCAGTGAAGCTGGCAATCCCGAAGGGTTTCAAAATTGGAAAGCTATAATCAATATAACTCCTTTTAATTTCATGAGAAAAATAATTTTCCGCATTTTGAAACGCTCAATTTAGGTCAGAGTCTCTACAAAACAAGACCATTTACTGCACTGAATAGATACGTGGCGCTAAATTTAACGCCAGTGTGCAGGCTTAAGGCCCTCTGCTGTAATGGAAGAGTGGCGGAATATGACATCTTCCATTATTTTTGACTCTTTTAACATTAGATCAAGCTGTTTAATTCCTTCCTTCGTGGTACCATAGCGCTTAAACAGGTCTTTGAAGCGTGTTTCAAGGGATACAAACCTCGTGTGCATTACTCTCTTATCTGCATAGTTAAGTATCATTGCAGCGTCAGGCTCTCTGTACCGTGATGCAGGCCTGTCCAGAAACACATGCTGCCGCACCGCATCTGCTATCTCAACAAGACCATAGGATTTTAATATCTCTGCCCCGCGTTTTGCATGTTCACACCAGGCTTTGATGCACTCAAGTTTTGCAATATCATGCAGAAGCCCTGCTGCCAGTGCAAAATCTTCACCTGTTTTAATTTCCACAGCATCATGTCCAGATATGCATATCCTGTCCAGACTCCTGACAATAGCCAATGAAACCCGGGCAACCATAAGACAGTGTGCCTTTATATGTCCGGGAACTTCATGTTTCTCAAGCAGTTTCAGGCATTGTTTTCTGTCAGGGATTTGCATGAGAGGAATATGACAAAAAAATAAACACATTACAAGATCCTGGATTGAGCGATTGCCGGATTTGATGCATATCCGCGTAAGAGGAATTTCCCATAATAGCTGGCCATATGGGAATTTCTCTGACAAAGGAGATACAATGAATTCCGGCAATCCCCAAGGATTTCAAAACTGAAAAAATATAATTGATCTAATTCCTTTGAATTTCATTGAAAAAAATAATTTTCCAGGGTTTGAAACGCTCAGTTTGGGCAGATAGCAGTTTGTATGCGGAAATATGGTCGGGTGTCAGAAAT
>WGBG01000171.1 GCA_015494395.1 Deltaproteobacteria bacterium | reverse complement strand
GTTTTCTCGAGGGAGTAAAGAGGTCAGGCGCTTATATTCACGCCATGCGTGAGATATTCAGAAGCTACGGCTTGCCTGAAGACCTTTGCTATCTTCCTCATGTGGAGTCCTCATTCAGGCACTGGGCGCGGAGCAAATGCGGTGCTGCGGGTATGTGGCAGTTTATGCGTGGCACTGCAAGGAGGTTTATCAGGGTTGACCACCTCATAGACGAGAGGCTTGATCCCTTTGTCTCTACCAGGGCTGCAGCAGAGCTTCTGCTTGATAATTACGAAAAGCTGGGTTCCTGGCCCCTTGCCATAACTGCATATAATCACGGGGCAGCAGGGATGGAGAGAGCCCTTGAGGAGAAGGGCAGTTTTGAAAAGATAATAAAGGAATACAGGGGCAGAAGATTCAAGTTTGCTTCAAAAAATTTCTATGCGGAGTTTCTTGCTGCAAAAGATGTGGCTGAACAGTACATGCAGGATAATAATGTTGAATTTCATCCCCCGGTTGAGGGCGTAACAGTAAAGATGCCTGCCTATGTTGCTTTTCTTGACCTTGCCCATCTTACAGGTGTAGCTCCTTGTGAGCTCAAGGCACTGAATCCTGCACTTGGCCCTTCAATAATTAACGGAAAGTTTTACATACCGGCAGGTTATGAGATAAGGCTTCCAGTGCTTGACAGCAGTGATCTTGCACTTGCAATGGCTGCACATACATTAGAAGATGGAGAAAAGATATGGTATGCGTCCCAGAAGCGTCCCCGGCGCTACCGGGTCCGCCGTGGTGATACTGCAAGAAAGATTGCGGCGCGTCATGGTGTAAGCCTTAAGTCCCTTGCCGCCCTTAACGGCCTGGACAGGCGTTTTACAATCTATGCCGGTCAATATCTGCATCTTCCTAACTGATTAGTGGGCTTAAAAGCTCAGATGCAGGGGACGAGCACTAAACTTTCATGACAGGGGGGCACCCCCTGTCATGAAAGTTAGCTCAAAGCTCAAAGTCGGAAGCTGAAAGCAAACATGACTCCTTCACCGCCCGTTTCGCTTAAGGACGCCAGGAACGCAAAGAACAACGCCAAGGAAATTATTTCTTCCCTGTCGGTCAACCCGACAGGGGAAAATTAAAAACCCTTTGCGTCCTTAGCGTTCTTTGCGGTTCAGCTTTTGTCTTTTTGAGCCTTGAGCTTTTAGCTTTGAGCTATTTTCACGGTAATTGTGTCCCATGGAACAGCCTAAATGCCGGTGTTTGCCCTGCTTAATTACGGGCATCATGGCAGTTCATGCCGCCTTGCCAGTCCAGAATCTTGCCATCGGCTGTCACCAGCTCGGCGGAATGCTCCAATGCTGTGGCAACGATGATTCTATCCGCTGGGTCCCGATGAAAATAAGGCAGATGAGCCGCCCGAATTGCAACAGCCCCGCACAGCACGATTTCCTTTAATCCATTGTATAGCAGCTCCTTGCGCCAAACGGCTAAGTCCCTATTGATTTTCAGTCTGCCTTTCTCCATCAGCATGGCTATCTCCCAAAAACTGATGGTGCAAACCGCTAATTGTTCATCTTGCAATGCCTTGTTGAGCAAGGAAAGGCTGTGATGTCCCAGCATCGGATGCCCTGCATCCAACCAGACAAGGGTGTGGGTGTCCATGAGGATCATCATTCTGCCTCCCACTTCTCCGCCACGCCCTCTACCAGATCGTCATGCAAAAGCACATCTCCCTGGTGCAAACCAAACAGTGACTTGGGTTTCACGCTGTATGGCACTAACTTGGAGACAGGCCGTCCATTTTTTGTGATGATGACCTCTTCTCCTGTGCTGTTTACCATATCCATAAGGTGAAGGCATTTTGCTTTAAATTCAGAGGCTTTCATTGTTTGCATCTATGCTGCTCCTTAAAGATGTACATTATTAAAGCATCATGATATTACTATAGTCATGGCTATGGTCACGTTCAAGAATGAAAAATAACGCTACATTGAGCGTTTCAAAATGTAGAAAATGATTTTTCAAAGAATTCAAAAGGTCATCCTGAGCCGGTCCACATAATTCTTAAACATTTTCATCACCCCTGAAATCGGCTTTTTCATAAGAGTTTCAATTTTACCCTGTTCCATAATGCTTCCATCTTCAAGTACCACTGCATGAGTGCACAGGGAAAGCACTTCAAAGGGGTCGTGGCTTACCAGGATTATTGATATGTTATGATCATCAGCAAGTTTTCTTATACTTTTGATTATGCTGTCTTTTATCTCAAGATCCAGGCCGTTAAAGGGCTCATCAAGGAACAGGTAATCAGGACGGGCTGCAAGGGCACGGGCAACGGCAAGGCGCTGCTGCTCACCCCCGGACATCTGGCCCGGGTATTTTGAGACAAGCCCTGCTATGCCGCATGTCTCAAGTGTTTTCAGAGCAATTTTTTCAGAATTATTACCCTTCATGCCAAGCATGACATTCTCTTTAGCAGTAAGGTTTGGCCAAAGGGCCAGGTCTTGAAAGACCATGGCAATTTGCCTTTTTGCCGGAGGCACCAGGATACGTGAGTTTTGAGATACTGGCGTTCCGTTTAGCAGCAAAGTGCCCTGGCAGGGTACTTCAAGGCCTGCAAGCAGGCGCAATAGGGTGGATTTCCCGCTTCCTGACCTGCCAAGTATTGCCCAGTTCATGTCTGACCTTATGATACCGGTAAGGTTTTTCAGTACCTGTTTCCTGTTGTAACAGGTACCTATGTCCTGCAATATGAATCCTCTTTCAGAAGGTTTCATGTGGTAATGCCCCTCCGGAAACTCCCGATTATCATTAGAATGATGATTGCCAGTGCCATGTAAATCAGGTCAAGCTGTGCAATAAGTGTCCTTGGTGCATTTGCCATGATGGTTAATATGGCAAGAGGCAGGTTCTGACTCCCTGGAGGGTGCAGGAGAAGGAGTGTTGAGATGTCTGCCTGTGAGAAAAGGGCTGTTATAAGGAAGCCTGCCAGCATGGGGACTGAAATAACAGGAAGTATTATTTTTAAAAAGTACCTGCCAAGGGATATTCCGTGAAGTTCCGCAGCCCATGCCCAGGAAGATGGCATGGAGTTAAGGGCGCGCATAACAAGCAAAGCCGTTATTGGAAACAACCTCAGCCCCTGGGAAAGGCATACAGCGGCCCTGCTCCTGAATATTAAATCAGCCCATGCAGGGGAAATAGTCCCTATGGCAGAAAAACCTAGAGCTGTGAGGGTTGCAGGGAGGGAAAAGATGACAAGCATTGAAACCGTGCCAAAATACCTGTGCAGTGCCGATTTGTTCATGCAAAAAGCAGCACCCGTGCCAGACAGGGTGGCAACTGCAGCAGTACCTGTCGCGTAAACCAGGGAGTTTGCCCCGGTCCTTGAGATTACGTTCATTATTGCTGTCAAATCCGGCATGGAGATGGCAGGCGCAATAAGGCCGGCTGCTGGAACTCCAAGTTGAAGCACAAGAACTGCAATACTTGATATGAATGCAAGCTTGGACATTTGTGTATGATAACGGGAATGGGTGTTACCAGTTGAGACAGAGAGGTTTTGGAGAGGTTGCCTGCCACTTGTTGAAAGTGCTATTAAAAGAATCAGAAGTACAGCACCTGACATTAAAAGACACTGTGAAGCCGCTAGGTTCAGGTCATACAGAGCTGAAAAGCTGATTAAAATCTCAGATATGGCAGCCTTGACACCTAGCACCATTGCAGGCCCAGGGCATGAGAGCATGATACATGTTCCCATCAGTGCAGTTGTCAGGGACAGGGGGAAAACAAAGCGTGCGGCGTGACTCAAAAGGCATCTCTCTCCGCCTGCAAGCCTTGCCGCAAGGCACTGACCGGAAGACAGAAGCGAACTAGCGGTAATTGTTGCCAGCATGACCAGGGGCAAGGTCACAATGGCTGTAACATAAATCATTCCAGAAGGGCCCTTGAGGAGATTGATTTCATGGTATCTTATACCTTGGGCCAACAGAAGGGGGGGAACTGCAAGAGGGGTTAAAAACAGGAGACGCATAATTCTTGCCCCGTTAAAACAATAAAATGAGTGCAATAACCCCAGATAGATACCGATTACCAGCGCAATTGCCCCGCCTGCCAGGTTAAGGCCAAGGCTTTTTGCAAGGAGAGGAATAAAGTCTTGTAGAGCGTCCAGGCTGCCCCCTGTTTTGATAAATTCTGAAACAAGAGGGACGGCGGGCAGCAAGGCTGTGAATGTGATGGCCCCTAGCCCTGCTGTACGCCACCAGCCCGGACGTTCCAGAAACAGGGCAGAGGCGCTCATGAATTTGCGTCAACCCATTCTTTAAGGAAACCGTCCATAATACTTTGAAGTGTGTCAGCAAGCAGATTGTAATCCACCTGCATGATTTTCAGGCCCGAAAGGGGTGGAAACTGTTTGGGCCCCGGGACATCATCCCTGAGCGGGAACTGGGCTGCCGTGCTTGCAGCAAGCATCTCTTCAACTTCAGGGCTCAAGAGATAGTCAATAAATTTCTTTGCCTCATCTTCATGCGGTGCCCCCTTGATCAGCACTGCACAGTTCGGGACCAGAAGGGTTCCTATGGTGTCCTGGTCAGGGAACACAAATCCCGTATCAAGCCCCTCTGACATGGCCACATTTACATCATCTGTATCTGTAATGCCCACTATGCACTCACCAGATGCAACTTTATCCTTGACATCTCCGTTTGAGCCCACAATCTTTCCGCCATTTGCTGCAAAATCATTAAAAAACTGTTTGGCGCCAACAGGCCCAAGGGTCTGAAACAGGGCAGCTGCGTGCATGGACGTGGTTCCAAAGAGCGGATTTGCCATGCAGACCATGCCCTTGTATTCAGGCAAGGTCAAATCAAGAACAGACTCAGGTGGTTTTCTGTATGAAAATGCAAGCCTGTTAAAAATTATCACCCTTGCCCTGGTGGAAAATGCCGTCCAGTACCCTTCCGGATCGGAAAATTCCTCAGGCAGCCCCTTGGCTGACGGTGAATGATAAGGTGCGGAAACTCCTCGTTTTTTCAGGATTGCCGCCCGGACCGGATCCCCACTCCAGAATACGTCAGCCACAGGACGAGCACTTTCTGCAATAAGCCGGTTCAGGAGCCCTGTACTTTTGGTCTCTTCAGTATCTGTTACCAGCCGAACCTTGATTCCTGACTGCTCTTCAAAGCGTTTGGCCACAGGTCTTG
>WGBG01000170.1 GCA_015494395.1 Deltaproteobacteria bacterium | reverse complement strand
TTTCAGGACCGGCTCGCCAGTTGTACGAAAACTGCGGGATCCGGCATGGAAGGAGTATAAGACAGCCTGTCACCTTACAAAGTTCGGCGTTACAGCCCCCCCGGTGGCCTGGGTATATCATGACGGTTGGTCCTGCTTTGTATCAAAAAATATTCCAGGTACTGATCTAGATTCCTTTTTGAAGAACAGTTGGCATCATATCCCGAGAAAAACCAGGAAGGAAATCTGCAAATGTTTTGCAGAACTGCTGGTAACACTTGCAAACGCCGGTTTTTTCCAGCCTGATTTCCATTTGAACAACATACTGTTTGATAACAACAACCTGAAATTTAGTGTAATTGATCTTCACAGGGCCAGACTGTATGATGGGCCGCTTAACCAGCAGTACCGGAAAAAGCAACTGGTTTTTGTAATACCACCTTTCATTGACAGGATATCAAACAGATACATAGCAGAATGCGCCTGGCAACTGAAAAAATACTGGCCGGAGTTAGCCAGCCGGAAGGAACGTTTTTACATCCTTGATTCAGCATATTACAACATGCGCCTTCATTGGAAAAAACGCGGTCTGTCCAGAATAAAGCACCTGTGGAACAGGCACAACCTGAAGAGAGGGTATATAATAACCGCTGATAGCTGTCCGGAACCAGCCAAAATTATTCTAAGGGATTTCCAAGCAAATCCGGAATCTGTCATAAAAATGGCCCGGATTATCAAAAATTCCAGGCACACGCTTTGCCTGAAAGTAAACACCGAAGGCCAATTCTTTTTTCTCAAGGCATATAGAAGTTCCAGTGCGATTAAAGCACTCTCTTACCTGTTAAGGCCGCCTAAGGCCAGGCATATATGGAACATATCCTGGTTAATATGGCTCAGACATCTTCCAGTGGCACTACCCTATGCGGTTCTGCAGCATATCAACCCGTGGGATAGATTCTACGGGGCTATCATATATCCGTGGAATGAACAAGCGGCATGCGAAACCGGAAAGACATCCATAGCACTAACCATGGCAAAATCTGAAAAATCTCAAAGCATGCTGAGGACCATGGCGCAGGAGTTGTGGACAATGCATCAAAAAGGAGTTTTTCATGGCGATGCCAAGATAACAAACTTTATATTTGATCAAAATGGCAGGATAAAGTTGTTTTTTGATATTGACAGCACGGCCATCTTGGTACGATCAAGCGATAGCCTGAGAAAAGCAGACATTACAGCGCTTGCTGCAGCATTTCTGAAACTTGCAACCCGAATGCAATCCATGCCTGAATCAACAGGCTATGTCAATGCCCTTGTCTCCGCATACATGGACATCCATATTCCGTGGAGAAAAAAGAGAGAGCATCTTACGGACTGTTTGTTACAAAGTGCTACTGAAAAATTCAAAAAGGGGCATAAAAGACGCCAAATTCAAAAGGACAGCCCTGATGGAGATTAAAACCTGCTCATGGGATAATGGCAATCTCGTTGTAAATAGTAAGTTTGCAAACCTTCTAAAATCAAACAACATAACTTCTGCCAGTGATCTCTGGAATCTGGAAAGCCAGAACATAAAGGCCACAGTACCACATAGATCAACTGCCAAAGTGCTCTTACAACCTGAAACCGGAGAACAACCTGTTGAAACATTTATAAAGAGATATGAACCAGCAACAATTAAAGAAATTCTAAAAGGTTACCTGTCCTTGAAAAAACAGGCCCATTTTGATGCCCTGCATGAATGGGAAGCCATAATAGCCTGTCACCGCCATGGAATCCCTACCATGGAGCCTATAGCTGCAGCACGATTAGGTAAACATACCTGCAACCTCACCCTTGGAATCAAGGATTATGTGAGAGCGTCTGAATTGCTGGCAAGTAGGGATACAACTGTCCCAAGGGAAAGGAAACAGCTTATAGCCAAGATAGCAAATCTTGTTGGAAGAATGCATCAGTGCGGTTTTGCCCACCAAGACATGTATTTAGTTCATTTTTTTGTCAAGCGCAGCTCATCAGGGACAAGTATTTATATTATTGATCTTCAACGAATGATCATGCAAAAAAAGCTGGCTTCAAGATGGCGTGTCAAAGATCTGGCCCAGCTTCTATTCTCGGCCAGGCCGTTCCTCTCGGACAGGGAAATATTGCAATTTATATCAATCTACAGCAAAATTTCGGCGTTTAGCCTTACAAATCACAAAAGAGTCCTGAAAGGAGTACATAGAAAGGCAGCAAAGATAGAAAAACATCACAACCGGCGTTACGCAAAAAAACACAGCCTCAATACCGGCACAAATCAGTTTTTATAAATGAAGAATATTCTCTATCTGATTTCAAAAAAAAAATTTGATATTGTCACTGGCAACTATTTGAAAAATTATGCCAACATAATTTTCATGGCATCTGACCCCATGGATTGGCTGTTTTGTAAGGCCAACGGGGAAGATTGTGTGGCAGCATACAGATATCTAAAAAAGACCCCAGACATAAACATAGTTCAAAGTGATAAAGAAAATCTTCTGGCAAGGATTGAACAGTTCAGACTCTCAAGGTCACAAAAAGAATGTTTAGATATTGCGAATCTTTTTAAGTCATACACGGATTTCTTAACTGATTTCATACAAAAAGAAAGAATTGATATCTGCATAACCAGAGATCGGGAAACTATTGATTCCGTTGCCCTGGAAGAAGCAGCCAACAAGACCCGGAGTCAAATCTTTTTCCTCTCATCAGGCAGATTCAGAGGAGAAACCATTGGATTGGCCACTGAAAGATTTAATTTTACCAATTACAAACTTTGGGAACAAAAACTTGTGGAATTTAATAAAAAAGAATTCGATAAATGTGGAAATAATAAACTGCCCTTCCATGAAAAAAACAAAATCAATATCAGAACGCCCTCTAAAATATGGGAGTTTATTACCCTCTTGCAATACAACTGGAACCCCAAGTACAGGAAAAACCTTAGATTGCTACGCCCCAGAAGACCATTTTTGACAGGAACCCAGCACAGGCTTAAAAAGAAACGGGCACAAAAACTGCCACCTGACCACATTGCACTTCCTGAATTATTTATACTGCTGCCACTTCAGGGAAATGAAATCCTGCATCAGGTTAAAAATCCTTTTCATGTCCAGGACATGCAGCATCTTACAGGCATAGTTATAGATGCTGTAACAGTAATGAACCGTTGTTTTAAGACCAACTTTAAACTGATAGTCAAGGAGCATCCATCACGCCCGTTTGTAATCAGTAAAGAATTTGAAAGAGAAAATCCCGAAGTAATATTTTTAAAAAAATATGACATGAACAAACTGCTTGATGCTACCTCTCTGTTGGTTACATTTAACTCACTGGCAGGTTTTGAAGCACTTCTTAAAAACAAACCAGTTGTGATGCTTGGGCCTCTTTTTTATTGCATACCGGGGCTTGTTCACAGGCCTAAAAATCTTGACGAACTGCCGGATGTCATGCACACAGCCCTTTCAAATCCTCCAGATGAAATAATACTTAACAAACTGGTGTGTTATCTCAAAAATGTTTATGAAGTTAAGGCCAACAGGAAAAATCTTGACTCCCACGGTCTGTACAATATTGCATGCAAAATATTCTCCTAAGATCAATGCAGTCCAAAATTCCAGAAAAATTCCGAAAGATGTTTAAAGTGAGGGGTGATCTAACAGGCCAGGCAGTGCCAGCACTCTACACCCTTATGCTGGTTTGCATACCTTTTAACACCGGACCTACCATTGAATACATACTGATTTTTCTGCTGATTGCAGCTTGTATCTGGCATCTTCGGGGTTATTCAAATGATACAGTTAAACTCATTTCCCTATCAAAAAAAATTCCTCTAACATGGACAGTTGGTCTATTTGTTGTCGCCTGCACCTTTTCCATCTTTACCAGCATTGACCCTTCGTACTCATTCAAACAGTTTCTTGATGAAATAGTCCTTAAATTTTCTCTGTATTTTGTATTTTCCCTGTATTGCGCCACTATCCCACCTACTCTGAAATGGCTTGACCTCATCATTAAGGTCAATATTCTCTTTCTTGTAGTTTATTTCTATGTAATGTTTCAGTGGCTGCTAATGCCAACACACCCGGTATTCATACCAACAGGCCTTAAAATTATAAACTGGAGCATTCAGGACATTATTTTCCGTTACGGGAACATCACCACCCTGATTCATGACACCAAACACACCGGCCTGTTTCTCTTGCTTGGGATGGCGGCATCATCTGTTCCTGTGTTATGGCATAAACGTAAAAATGCTTATGCCTTTATGTTCCTGATAAATTTCCTGGCGATCATAACGGCGATCAGGCGATCTCACATGATCGCAGCCCTTATAGGACTTGGCTTGGCTGTCCTTTTCAGGCCCGATTCTTTCAAAAGAGTTGCTTTGATAATAACAGCCGCATTTGCTACGCTGTTATTAACAGGCACCTATCTGTATCATTCTGGAAAGATCAACTATCTGGTACACGAAGACTGGAACAAGGTAATTTCAGGAAAGATCGAACCGGAGGGCTCTGTTTTTCTAAGGATAATTGCGTCAAAACTCTATGGTGAGAAGATGTTGGAGCACCCGTTCAGGGGCGTTGGGCTTGGTAAGAAGAACATTAAAGAGGCATATCCTGATGTATATTCAGAAATAAAACTTGGACATCCTCACAATATAATCCTCAACATTGCCTGTGAAACCGGGATTCAGGGGGCTATCGCCCTTGTTCTTTTAATTGGTGCACAGACCCTGCTCTTTATAAAAGCGTTTAAAAAAACAGAATCAGAAAAGATAAAAGTTATTCTGGTAACAGGACTGGTCTATATGTGCATGTTCTGGCTGGTTCAGATGGCAACCTACGGATTCCGGCATGGACCGGCCACCCTCTACTGGCTCTTCACGGCTATACCAACCGGTATGGCACTCAAGGAGCTGAATCGTGCTGACCAAGCCATTGATAATACTCCTCTGCAAACCTGA
>WGBG01000169.1 GCA_015494395.1 Deltaproteobacteria bacterium | reverse complement strand
TGTCTTATACTCCTTCCATGCCGGATCCCGCAGTTTTCGTACAACTGGCGAGCCGGTCCTGAAAAATTTCAAAAAATATTCACCAGCCCTTATTACTCTCCGCCTGGCATTTTTTTTGATACAGACTGCATCTTTATTATGCCACACCCTGAAAGGTTCAAAGCTGTTATCTGCAACAATCCACCTGTTCCCAGGTGGAAGGGATGTGGGGAATATATCTGATGTGTTCATGTTAACAAGACAGATAATAAGATGATGCCAGTACGGTTTATGCGGTTATGGAAACGAAAAAGTCGCGTATTTGTCTTGCCCTGGCATCCCATGAGTATTTTTCCGCATGTTTCCATGCCGAAACTGCAAGTTTTTTCCTGAGCTTTCCATCACGAGTAAGCGAGACTATGGCATCTTTTAAGGAAACATGATCATCGGGCCTGAAAAACAGTACCTCCTCTTCTGAAACCAGCTCCCTTATACTTGGAAGGTCTGAGGCAATTATGGCAGTGCATGCTGCCATATAATCAAACAGCTTCAGAGGCGACGTATAGTTTGTGCTTTCAATATCCTTTCCTGAATTTGGAAGTACAGTAATCTCCGCAGACTGAAGAATCTCTCTTGCCTTTCGATTTGAGACATATCCATGAAGCCTGACCCGCTTGCTGATTGCAGAGGGAATGG
The DNA here is from genome assembly GCA_015494395.1 of Deltaproteobacteria bacterium. Taxonomy (GTDB): domain Bacteria; phylum Desulfobacterota; class Dissulfuribacteria; order Dissulfuribacterales; family QOAL01; genus S144-17. Next base: position 15,358 of record WGBG01000169.1, on the reverse strand, counting down.
AAAGGGGATCGAATTCGCCAATCAGTTCAAGTTGTAAATTATCTATGATTTCCACTGCCCTGTAAAGTGTATCAAGTCCCTTCCATGGGTAATATGACGATCCGACATAGTAAATGGTGTCAATCCTTCCTGGATTGAAATGTTTCTTCAAATCCGGGTTGTAGAATGTACCGTTTGGAATAACCGTGGTTTTGGTGTCTTTGTCTTTATAAAGTTGGAACCACCGATTTTTAAGTCCGTTTGTGGTGAATATGATTCCAAGTGCCTTGCTTGCGATTTCCCTTTCCATGGCCGCAATTTTGGCATCATCCGGGTGCTTGTCATGAAACAGGGCGTGAGCCTCGTAAACTACCCGGTGCCCCTCATTTAACAGGGCCGCGGCCAGCTTGGGATGCCTGACAAATATTATGTCTGGTGACGTCTTGCTTATGATCTTTTTCAGCCTGTATAAAAAGAGCCTGTTAATCACAAACGGGCCCAAACATCTTCCTGCTGTGAGCAGGTTGAGACCTTCATGGATTTTAATGCCGTATGAATGTGAAATTTCAGAAGTAAGATCGGCTGCCAAGGTAACAGGCAACAGGGCTGACAGGGTGTTTGCAGTACATATTGTCTGAACAGACCTTGCCTTGGTCGAGGGCAGTTTTTCAGGATAGGCAATTAATATGCGGGGTTTTTCAGGCATTTTGAGATGTTGTACAATACCGCTCAAGGTATGACCTTGCGGCATTATAAACTTCCTCGACAGTTATAAGTTCCATGCAGTGAGGATCCTTGCAATATTTTCTCACACAAGGGTTGCAAGGCCGTTTTTTGTTTATGACAGTATGTATGTCAAGGTCCTGGTAGGGGCCTGTGTGGCGCGCGACACTGGGTACAAAAAGACCTATTGTAGGTGTCTTCAGTGCAACTGCCATGTGGAGGGGGCCAGTGTCATTTGTAATCAGCAGATCAAGCCCCTTAATTGCGAGAGGTAGATCAGCGATGTGAATTTTACCTGCAAGGTTGATAAGTTGATGACCTGCATGTGCCATTTTAACGATGTTATCTCCAAGTTGATAATCAGAAGGGCCCCCCAATAGAAAGATATTGCTGCATGGAAGTGAACCGATAATTTTTTTGGCAAGTGCAGCAAAATTTTCAGCAGGCCACATTCGATATATTCTCGATGCAGATATCTGAAAACCTATATTCAGTTTAGATGTCAAATCTAAATGATACGTTTTCGATAGTTGCTTCCAGAACCGCTCATTTTCCGTGGCATTGACGGGCAAAATCATCCTTGTTTTATCCGGAATGGATTCAATGTTGTCTGCATTTATCATTCTAAGGACGTCCAGTCTCTGTTCAATGGCGTGGACCTCATCCCTATACGGCGTTCGTGCTGAAAGGAAGTGGGCAAGTTTTTCATCCTTTGCCCCTGACCTCAGGATAAAAGGGACCCCTGCAAGCCATGCGGCCTGAACCGGACAGGGGTCGCTGTCATGAAACGAAAGACACAGAGAAAAATTTCTTTTTTTGAATTCCCGTACCAGCTTGAAATTTTTTTTGTATGCCCCGGGATAAGGTATGATTTCATTTATATGGGGATTTGATGAAAAGAATGTTGCATAGGGCCTTTTTACCAACCAGGTGATATGTGCATTTGGAAAAAGTTTCCTGGTTGCATGGATGGCCGGAGTGGAAAGTAACGTGTCTCCCAGAGCAGTACAGGATATTACGAGGATTTTTTTTATGGTTCTTTTATTAAAATTTTCCAGTCTGTAAGGCAGATTTGTGCCTGTACGCCTGATTGCAAGCCATCTGTTCCAGATAATTTTATTAACAAGTCGCATGTAAAGGGTATGGAGGTAGGATGTAATTTGTTTTGCCTGAAAACGCATTAAATAAAAAACTGCATGTGCTAATGCAGTTTTCATGGCAAAATGGTGAAGTTCGATATTTAAAACGGTTTTCTGTTCAGCTTGATGGGAATAGCGACAAATCAGTGAACATTTACTCAGACAGTATAAAAAAAGAGGTGACTAATGTCACCTCTTTAATTGTTTTTTACTATGCAAGCATTTAGAAAATTTACGCAACCCTGTTCAAAAGCGCTCCGTTACCCTCGCTCTCGGTTGCCTGCACGGAATTAAGTATATCCTCAGGAGGGAGCTGCCTGACAACTTCACCAGTCTTTTTATCCTTGACTTCAACAACAAGAAGCCTTCTGTCCTGGTCATAACGCCATCCAACTTCCAGGTTCGGGGAATCCGCAAGGCTTTCAGCAAGGATTTCGGATGCAAGCTGTGCGTCTTCTTCCCGGGGAGTCATCTCCTGCATCCAGTTAATCATATTTTGGCCTTCATGCTTTCGCGTATCAGAGGCAGTGGTTCCATGGCTGGTCTTCTTGATGCTTTCCACGGGCTTTATGGCCGGAGCTGCCTTTTGCGCTGTTCTGACATTGGTGATTACCCCTGGATTCATTGTTAAGAGTTCAAGTCCTTTTGCATCCATTTCAAGGCCTCCTTTCCTGCTGCCGGCAGGTGAAAAATTGAGAGCGTCTGCTGCGTGGTACTGCCCTGGAAGTTTTTCTGTTCTTCCTGAACCTGTTGTCTCTCGTCTCTATACACATTGAATGTTCAGTTCCTGAAATGTTGATTAAAAATCCGTACCGGCAAACTGCTTCCTTGCAGTTAAACAGGTTTTTTTATATGCTGATCTATTTAACTTATCGTCTATGATGTGTGATGACTTGAATCTCGAAGCAGGTGTTAGGCCTTTGAGCTTATGCCTAGGAGCTCTTTTTGTTATGATACTGCAAGCCATAACCGGAGCCTTAAAAAAACTGGAATTTTACCAAATTATCCTCAAAGTATCTGGTGCATTTAATGAAATCCTGCTGGTTTAGTCTCCTTGCCAGAGTTGTTTCTTTTTTCCTGGTTTGCGCCATTTTCTGTATCCTGCCCCATAACAGGGTCATGGCTGCTGAAGATGTTCGCCCCTCAGTTGAGATTGAGGTAAGCGGAGTAGAAGGAAAACTGCTTGACAATATCAAGGGTTACCTTCGTCTTCTGCAGAAAAAGGATGATCCACAGTTCAATTCTAACTGGCTGAAATTCCTTCACAAGGAAGCCCGTGACGATATCCGCAAGGCCCTTGAGCCGTTTGGATATTTCAATCCTGAAATTGATTCATCTCTTGAAAAGATTGGGAAGAATAAATGGAAGGCCAGGTACCATGTTGTTCCTGGTCCCAGGGTGGTGATTTCTGACGTTGACGTCAGCCTTTCAGGAGAGGGGGCGGATGACCCCTCGCTTAAGGAGCTTGTTGAAAAGTTTCCCATGAAAAAGGGAGACGTGCTGGATCAGAGAATGTACGAAAAGGCAAAAAAAGAGTTGATTGTCACCGCACTTTCAAAGGGGTATGTGGATGTACATCCCACTGTAAAGCAGTTGCTGGTGAATCCGGAAGAAAATACAGTTGCAATCCGCCTTCATGTTGATACTGGCCCAAAGTATTATATTGGAGATATCCGTATTCATCAGGATTTTCTGAAGCCAGGTCTGGTCAGGAGTTACATCAAGGATATCCAGAAGGGGCAGGTCTTTACCAATACCACGCTGCTTGAGCTTCAGCAGGGGTTAAGCAATACCGGATTTTTCAGCCTGGTAGATGTGGCCCCTGATTTTGAGAATGCAGGGGATTGTTTAGTCCCTGTTGACATTACCCTGTATCCTGCTGATGCAAATACAGTTACCTTTGGTTTTGGATATGATACGCAGGTTGGCCCCCAGGCCATGGTGCACTGGCGTAATCGCCGTCTGAACTCCTATGGTCACAGTATGGATGCATGGGTGAATGTTTCTCCATTGAAGAACTCTTTCAGGGGGGCGTACTGGATACCTGCCGGTGATCCCCGTACAGACCGTTACGGGATTATAACCAAGGTGGAGCAGGAAGAGACTGACGATACAGACCGCAATACCGCCGATCTTGAAGGTGGATACTATTTTGTGTGGCAGGACTGGTCCTCCAAACTCTTTACCGAGGCAAAACTTGAACGGTTTCGAACCAAGGGAAATTCATGGACAAGGACAAAGATGTTAAGTTTCGGAGGAAGGCTTGAGCGAAGCAATTTCCCCAAGGAGGTTTTCCCCAGAAACGGCTGGTATCTTTATTCTGAATTGCGTGGATCCCCTGGTCTTATCTCTGATACTGCCTATGTGCGTGAACATCTGAGGACCCGTCTTTTTTTTCCTGCAGGGGAGAGGGGCAGGTTCATTCTCAGGGGAAGGCTTGGGCTTGCCGCTGTGTCAGACTATGACAGTTATCCCAATTCCTTGCGTTTTTTTGCAGGAGGTGATGAGAGTGTAAGGGGGTATCGCTGGAAGGAACTGGGCCCCAAGGATAAGGACGGAGATGTTGTTGGCGGCAGAAATGTGATGTGCGCAACCGCCGAGTATAATTACAGGGTGCTTGAGAAGTGGGTTGCAGCCCTGTTTGCTGATGCAGGAAACGCCTTTAATTCCAGCCTGGACAAGATATATGTTGGTACCGGTCTGGGGGTGCGGTGGCTCTCTCCGGTTGGAAGCGTAAGGCTTGATTTTGCCTGGCCGGTTAACGAAGATGGCCGGGGAATGAAGCTCTCTTCAATGAAATTTTACTTTGGCTTTGAGATAACAATGTGATGAGACGCACTATTTTGAAATGGCTTGCAGGCGTGTGTCTGACGCTGATTCTGCTTCTTGTGCTTGCCCTGGGGGGAGTCGGGTTCATTGCAGGCACTCCTGCCGGGCTAAAGTTTGTTCTCAAACATGCCAAGGGGGGTATCCCCGGTGAGTTGTCCATTGGTGAGATTGAAGGCGGGCTTCTGGGGCACCTGGTGCTGAAGGATGTGATTTACAGAGACAGTGCCCTTGCAGTTGGAGTTGATCTGTTGTGTCTGGACTGGGTCCCTGATGCCCTGTTCAAAAAGGTATTTCATATAAAGCTCCTGCAGATTGATGGCGTAAGGTATGAGCAGCTTAAGGCAGGGGAGAAAGCGCCTGATGAGAAACAGGCAGGGTCCTTGGAGCTTCCTGATATTACTCTTCCTGTTGCAATCAGGCTTGATGACGTTCAGGTAAATGGTGTCAAGGTAATTCAGAAGAATTCTGATAAACCTCTTGAAATATCGAGGTTTTTTCTGTCTGCCGGGTTTGATACACAGGGCCTTGATCTTTCCACATTTGAGTTTCTTATGCCTGGAGTATCTTTACGTATTGATGGTAAGCTTGCCCCAAGGGGCGTTTATCCACTTGATTTTAATACCAGTTGGAAGTTTCAGCCTAGGGGAGAGCCAGCGATTAATTTGGTAGGAGAGGGCGGTATCTCCGGTGATTTGAAAAGGCTTACCCTTAGGCAGAATATTTCAGGTGATGTGGCAGCAGAACTCCTGGTGCATGCAGCAGATGTCCTGGGGGAGCTTCACTGGGATGCAGGCGTGAAAGTCAGCAGGGTGGCACAAGGGCTCCTTGCATCAGTGGAGGCTGTGCCTGAACTTAAAAATATACGTCCAACATTAAACCTTGATGCAAAGGGTGACTTGAAACATGCACAGGCATCTCTTGGCATTGAAATCGTCTCTGAAAATAACAGCAAAATTGCTGATAACGCCAGTCTGAAAACAGATGATACCACGGCAGATGATGCCCAAAAACCGCTCAGCTCTGTTGCGGGGGCTCCTGAGGTGGCACAGGTTACTCTGGATGGAAATGTCATCTTTGACACATTGAAGTTTGCTGCTTCGGGCAACTGGAGTGGGCTTAAGTGGCCTCTGGCAGGTCCCCCATTGGTGGTTTCAGAGTCAGGTGAGTTTGGTGCATCAGGCATGCCTGATAAATACATATTTACTCTTAAGACGACTGCCAGGGGCCGTGATATTCCGGAGATGGATATTGAGGTTGATGGTAATGGCACATCTGAAAGTGTAAAGCTTGATAAACTGCATGTAGAGCTCCTTGACGGCAGCCTGGATGTTGAGGCCGAGGCTTCATGGAAGCCCCAGGTATCCTGGAATGCCCTTGTTTCTGCTTCAAATATAAATCCAGGTGTCATGGCCCAGGACTTTCCAGGAAGTCTTTCTCTAAAGATTGACACAAAGGGTAAAATTGAAAAGGACTGCCCCGTTCTTGAGTTAAACATAGATTCTTTTGGAGGGACCTTAAGAGATAAAGAAGTTTCAGGTGAAGGACAGATCCTTATGTCAGGAGGCCAGGTTACAGTAAACGGTCTGGACCTATTGTTTGGCGGGGCAGAGCTTGACGTTAAAGGGTCAGCAGGCAGCAAGGGGCTTGATCTTGCCTGGAATGCTAATGTGCCTGATCTTTCGGGACTTTTGCCGGATGGGGGCGGGAATATCAAAATCAGCGGACAGCTCTCAGGCACACCATCCAGGCCGGCAGTCGCAGGTTTTGCCAGGATCAGGGATTTTTCCTATGCGGCTTCTTCATGCAGCATGCTTGATGCTAATTTTTCACTCTCTCTGGATGAAAAAACAAACTCATCCTTAAAGCTTCGTGCTTCGGGCCTGGAATCAGGGGGGCAGGAGATTTCCGAGTTTTCTGCAGATTTGAATGGTTCCCTTTCTGATCATGAGATCTGTGTGTCAGCAGTACATGAGGCAGTTACATTTACTCTGAAGGCAGAACACGGCAAATTTGATCAGCAAAAAAAGGCATGGAGCGGCATGCTCAGCGCCCTGGGCTTTGATACAGCAGACTTTGGCAACTGGAGCCTTGCCCGGTCTGTGAACCTTGAACTATCTCCTGAGGAGGCACAGGTGCCCCGTCTATGCCTTCAGGATGGCACTGCCTCTGTATGTGCCAATGCCCACTGGCTTAAAAAGGGAGACGGCACTGCCCGGGCTGAGATACGGGGAATCTCATTCAAGCGTTTTTCACAATTTCTGCCACCTTCAGTTACCGAACTTTCAGGTGAAATTAATGCTGATCTTCACGCGGGGCTTGGCGCTGTGCCAACGGCAGATGCGAAAATTGCCATCTCCCCCGGTGTGGTTGAGTGCCTCGTTGCCAAAAACCGCAAGGTACGCCTTGAATATCAGGGCGGCAGTATTGATGCAAGCATAGACAAAAAGGAAGTGTCAGCCAATGTGAATCTGCAGATGGGGGATAATGGCATTGATGCCAGTGTCAATATCCCACGGGCAATGCTTGAAGAGGATATAAAGCGCGCACCCCTTGATGGAAATGTAAATGTTGAGGTAAGGGCCCTTGGTCTTGTAAGTGCATTTGTGCCAGAGATACAGGATACCGAGGGGAGTCTTACTGCCAGGTTGAACATTGGCGGTGTTGTGGGTGACCCCCGTATCAATGGAAAGGCAATGCTTGAAATGGCAGGGCCAGATGTGCCCATGGCAGGGCTTGATATTGATGAAACCCTCTTTGATGTTGTTGCAGACAGCGCCACAGGCCTTAAAATTACCGGGCATGTTAAATCCGGACAGGACTCCCTTAATGTAAAGGGCAACGTGTTGCTTGATGCAGCAAAGGGCTGGCCTGCACATGTGGAGCTTACGGGCAATAATTTCATGATTCTTAACATCCCTGATGCCACTGTCCGCATTTCTCCTGCCCTGAATATCAATTATGCAGGTAAGGATGGCGTCAAGGTACGGGGTGAGGTAACTGTGCCCGAGGCAGAAATCACTCCCCGGCAGATTCCTGCCGGTGTTGAGAAACCGTCAGGCGATGTTGTAATTGTCAGCAAGGACAACCCCCAGGGCAAAAAAGGTATGCCCATAGATGCCGAGGTTACGCTTAATCTGCTGGACCTGGTACATTTCCAGGGCTTCGGGCTTGACTGTCACATTACCGGCAGTGTGACTGTGGTTGTGCTCCCCGGAAAGGAGCCGGTAGCGCACGGTGAACTGAAGATAAAGGATGGAACCTTTCGTTTTTACGGTCATGATCTGACTATTGAAAAGGGCATCATATCCTATGCAGGGGGAAGGCTTGATAATCCCGGGGTTAATCTGATTGCAGTTCGTGATGTACAGGACACGCCTGTTGGAGTACGGGTTACGGGCTATGTCACTGACCTGGATGTCTCAGGGTATTCAACAGACCCTTCCATCTCCTCTCAGGATGCCATTACCATGCTTATTACTGGTAAAACCAAGAACGATCCCGGATTCAGTGAGGCTGCTGCCAACACCGCTGTTATTGCCGGTGCTGATCTGATGGCCCAGCAGTTGAAAAATTATACCGGACTTGATCACCTGGATGTAAAAGGCGCCGGAGAGAACTCCTCAGAAACCCGTGTGTTTGCCGGAAAAGATGTCACCGAGGACCTTACCGTCGGTGTTGAAGCAGGCACAGACGATGATGGAACCATGTTTGTTGCGCGCTACCATCTCTGGAAGGGGCTTGATCTTGAAATGAAGAGTGGTGCAGCAAAGAGCGGTGCAGGGTTGGTATATACCATCACATTTAAATAATGCATCTGCTCACAGGGTTTCGCATCTACTGCATTGGCGGGGGCATAAAATTCTATGGTGCGCAATGCGCACCCTACTCCTGAAGTTTGGTAGCCAGCAGTCAGAGCTTCTTTTGCTTTGACCTGAATTGAGCGTTTCAAAAGTTGAAGAGTATTATAGGTGTAACTCCTTTTGATATCGTATAAAATCGTTTCTTCAAACTTTTGAAACGCTCAATCCAGGTTTGAGCTGTTTTGGATAAAACCATTTCATTCCAAGCTACATTACATTTTATCCTTGATATAATCTGTTAATTGTTCTTTAATATAGAAAAATTTACAGCCTTTTTTTCTATGAAAAAGAACAAAATCCTTAAATATCGTTGGCTGAGTAGCAGGCTGCCTGACCTTGATACCCGTAGAATTGTTGTCATCACCGGTGCCAGGCAGACAGGAAAGACTACTTTGTCAAGGCTGAAGTATCCAGGTTTAAATTACATTAACCTGGATTCCATCGAGGACAGACAGGCTGTTGCTGCTATCCGTACTGCTTCCTGGGCAGGGACTGTAGGCAAGGCCATTATTGATGAGGCCCAGAAGGAACCGGCAGTGTTTGATAAAGTGAAGTGGGCCTTTGACCAGGAGCAGATTGATTTTTCCGTACTGACCGGTTCATCAAGGATTTTGCTGATGTCCCAGGTTAAGGAGACCATGGCAGGCAGGGCCTTTTTGTTTAACCTTTGGCCGCTTATGGCGTCTGAAATTCGTTCCGGTTGGGACAGTAAACCGGAATTCCCCCTTATTCACGATATTATTCAGGAAAGTGCCAACCTGGGCCAGATTCTTGCCAAAAATCCTGCAGTTTTATTGGGTCAAAAAGCAGAAGATGCCCGGAGTGCAATAGATCATATCTCAAAGTGGGGTGGTATGCCCGAACTGCTATATCTTGACATCAATGAACGTCACGAGTGGTTGCGTTCCTATCAACAGACATTTTTAGAACGTGACCTTGCTGATCTTGCCAGGCTCAGGGACCTTGCTCCTTTTCTGACCCTTCAGCACCTTGCTATGCTCAGGTCCGGTTCCCTGCTTTCATTCAGTGAACTTGCCCGTGATGCAGGCATTTCTGTTAACACCGCCCGACGTTTTCTTGAATATCTGCGAATTTCCTATCAGACAATAATGCTCATGCCCTGGTACAGGAACCTTACTAGTCGGGTAGTAAAGACTCCCAAGCTATATTGGGTGGATATGGGCATCCTGCGTCAGGGTACCGGCAGATGGGGGGCTATGGATGGCGGTATGTTTGAGACATTGGTGATAAGTGAGATTTATAAGTGGATCAATACCATGTCTCCGGACACCCGTTTATATTTCTATCGTACCCGTTCCGGACTGGAGGTTGATCTGATAATCGAAACCGGCGCTGGGATTATAGGAGTTGAGATAAAGAACAGGCCAAGAGTGGTGACAAAAGATCTGAGCAATCTCAAGAAGCTTGCAGCAGTGCTTGAGCGCGAGTGGAAGGGAGGAATAGTGGTTTATAGTGGAAACGAGATAAAAGAGCTTTCTGAAGAGTGGAGTATCTGGTCAATTCCTCTGTATATGCTGGTATAGGATGCTGTAGTACGCCATAACTCAAAAAAAGGCGTTTACCCGCAGGGATAAACGCCATTAAATTGTTACATAATCTTGGAAATATGGTCCTGCGGACTATTCTCCAAAGTAACGCTTGAGCAGACCGGCAAAGGCCTGGCCGTGACGTGCCTCATCCTTGCACATCTCATGCACTGTGTCATGGATTGCATCAAGCCCAAGCTGTTTTGCCTTGACAGCAATGTCCTTCTTGCCCTGGCATGCACCAAACTCTGCCTCCACTCTTGCCTTGAGGTTGGCCTTTGTGTCTGCCTCTACCACTTCGCCAAGAAGCTCTGCAAATTTTGCAGCATGCTCTGCCTCTTCAAAGGCAATACGCTTGTATGCTTCGGCAACTTCAGGATAACCTTCCCTGTCTGCCTGACGGCTCATAGCAAGGTACATGCCTACCTCAGTGCACTCGCCTGTAAAGTTTGCCCTGAGACCTTCAAGGATCTCTGCGTCAACATCTTTTGCAACACCAATTACATGGCCGTCAGCAAACTCAAGTGGTCCGCCTGTTACCTCTACGAACTTGTCGCTTGGTGCGCCACACTGCGGGCACTTTTCAGGTGGGGTGTCGCCTTCGTGAATATAACCGCAAACAGTACATCTGAATTTTTTCATGTCTCAATCTCCTTTTCAATCATATATTAATTTGTTGAAATCTTCTGGATGGTTCTTTGTGTTGGAAAATAAGGATAAATAAGATTTTATATTTTGGCAAGTGTAAAAGTGAAAAAAGGTGTGAATTTGCCGGATTTTATCTTAACGAGCTCAATCCCACAAAGCTGCCATTGTTGTCTTCGGCAAGGCGTCGCATAAGTGCGGCAAAACGGGCAATATTTTCGGAGCCCGGGGCCTCCCTGATAAGCACAGGAAAGCCCACTGCATGAATCCTGACTCTCCGCCTGCCATTGCTGTCCGCCCTGTTTAGCCTGTTTATGGTATCAACCACATCCTGTATGGAACCCTTGGAAAAATCATCCCCAAGTATGTAGATGGATATGTTTTTTCCTCTGGAATAGAATGTGCGTATTGCCCGTTCCACCCCTTCAACAGGGCTTGAGTTAGAAAAGGGAGCCCAGTTTGAAAGCATTGAAAGAATCACCCTGCGGCGGCCAGGGGTGTCTGGAATCCATCTTCCCGCATACTGTGAGAACATGTAGTCACCCATGTCATTCATCACCTGTATCCCCTTGACATGCGGGTAGATTTTAAGTATCTCAGCCATCTTTTTTCTTACCAGGGGCCAGGCAAATCGCTGCATGGATCCTGATGTGTCAATCACAAAGATAATATACTGGCTGTCAACCGGTATCCCTCCAATTACTGCATCTGCCTTTACCGGCTGTTGCTCCTGAAGGCGTTTCATGTCCTGGGTGAGCTGCTGTTTTGCCATTTCAAGTTCTCTGGCAATGACCTTCCTGGCCTCTGAATCGGTCTGGGCTGCATGGTACTGCCCCTGTATCTCCTGAAGTTCAGCTTCAAGCCTGGCCACCTTTTCTTTAAGTTCAGAGACCTGTTTTTTCTTTGAAACAAGCTGCCTGGCAAGTATGCGGCTTTTGCCCTGGGCCTCCATCTTTTTTGCTTCCAGGAGCTGTACCTCCTGTTTAAGCTCTCTGCTGATCTTTTCAACTACCCTGGGCTCTGAAAACTGGGAGATCAAAAGAAGCAGCACTATTGCTCCAAAGCCGCAGGACACAACGTCCAGGAACGACAGGCTGAATACCTCTATTGGACGGCGTTTTCGCCTCATGGCCAGTCCCTTGTTGGGGTAAGAAATGAACCGCGGGTCTTTACTGCAAGTTTCCAGTACATTGATGCTGCCATTGGATCTCCCTCCATGGGAAAGAGGATGGTGTTTACAGGGACACCTGCTGGAAGACGGGATGTTGCCTGGAGAAAGTAATCGGTCCTCTGCTCCGATGTTACCTTTGAGCCTGATGGAGACAAAGCTCCCATTGTGGGAAGGCCGTCTGTGAGGAGCAGAATGTTATCAGGTGCCGGATGGAAAGATGCTGCCAAGGAAAATGCCCTGTAAAGATTGGTTCCGTTTCCAGGCGTTACAGCCATAAGGTCTGAAAGAATGGATTCAAGCTTTCCGGTATCTTTTACAGGCACCCACATCTTTCCTGAGTCTCCAAGCGGATGCGCATCTGTGTTGAAGGTTGCCACTTTTACCCCTGATTCAAGGGGAAGATTTGCTAGAAGCCACCTGGCAGTCCTCTTTGTCCTGTTCCACTTGGGTGCGTTCCGTCTTTCCGTTTCTGGCAGGTTTCGCCTTCTGAGTATGTTTATGATAGTGCTGTCAAGCATTGAGGCTGATGCATCAATCAGTATCAGCACACGTTTTCCTCCAAGACGAAGTCCGGTAAGATACTGCCTGTAGCCCTGGCCAGTAAATTTAAGGGCCTTTCGTCCGGCATTTCTATCCAGTTTTTCTTCTGCAAGTTTTCTCTTTCGAATCTTTGCAGTATTTTTTAGCTCAGAGGCAAGTTTGTTGATATGTGCCTTTTCTGCAAGGGAGATGTTTTGAAATTGTGCGATTTCTCGAGTGGTGCGCTTGATTTCAGAAAGGATAATCTCTGATCTGCCTTCAAGCCTGGTTGCGTTGGTGTCAAGCTCTTCAAGGCTGTTTTTAAGCTTTTCAATGAGTTTTTCTTCAGCCTCGATTTCATCAGTCAGAATAGCAACTTTTGCCTTCAGTTTTTCGTGTTGCTGGTTCCTGCTGTTCACCATCTGGCTGTTTACAATAAGGACAAGCAGCACAACCGCACCGAATCCGCAGAACATTATATCCAGAAAGGAGAGGTTAAATACGGAAATGGGGCTTCTCGGTTTTTTACGTGACATCAGGTATGCCCCAAAAAGGTTTCAGGACAGGGGCCGGCTTCGCATTCTTGAGATAAGGTGGGTGTCACAGTACTGGGCGGTGTCAAGGACAAGCCGCTCCTGTATGAGCTGAAGCTGGTGAATCAGGAACATCAGGAAGATAGAGAGAATCAGGGCAATGAAGGTGGAGTTGAAGGCAACTCCAAGGTTCTGGGTTATGGCGGTTATATCGCCTTCAACAGCCCGGTTTGCATGGGCAAGTGCTGCCCCGATGCCCCGGACTGTGCCGATAAATCCGATTGAAGGAATTGCCCAGGCAATGTAGCGGATAATTGAGAGTTCTGCCTCCTGCCTCTCTCCCTCAGCTTCACACACGGTGTTTATTGCTGTTGCCGCATCCTGTACGTTTCGGGTTGCTGCAAAGCGCTGAATGGCTGTGCGAAGTGCCCTGGGCAGCAGGTATTGAGCGGCATTTTCAGGGAGCTCACTCAGCCTTTTTTGAAGTTCCCGTGTGTCCTCCGGTCCTATGGGAAGCCCGGCTGGAAGTTTTAGCAGGTCCTGGCCAAGCTGATTCTGTTGCTTCAGTATAAGCGCCGCCTTCCATCCCATGATTGCAGTTGCCCAGAGCATAAGGATGATACACGCCTCCTGTTCATAGTCCCGCAACACTACATAAAAATTCCTCTGCTCATGATGTGAAGGATCCTCTGCCATTATGGCGCGTTGCTTTTCAAGAAATTCATCAGCCGCAGGCCGGATTATTGTTATGTAAATACCGTGCACAAGGATAAATGAAATAAGCAGGGCGGATAACTGGAACAGAAATTCAATGGATGAATAATTTTTTCGCATGGTTCAAAATAGACCATGCCTGGAAAAACTGTCAACCTCCCAAGTGGTTGTTCAAGGCTACCTGCAGGTTTCATGGTTGAACCTGGTACTCAAACTGCTGCATGTATGTTATGAGTTGGAAGATTGGGCTTCCAATAATTGCGTTTCCAAATTAGAGTCTGGAAACGAGACGATTTCATGTTTCTCCTTGACCCGACGATAAGCAGGGTGAAAGGATCTGCCGGGAAAAAGCGAGATGTGCTCAGGGCTGCTTACCCGCATGACAATGGCCGGAATCGAAGATTGAAATGGAGCAGAAAATGAAAATTCTTGTAACAGGAGGCGCAGGATTTATAGGCTCAAATGTTGTGGATGCCTATATTGACGCAGGGCATGAAGTTGTTGTGGTTGACAACCTCTTTTCAGGAAAGTGGGAGAATATCAATCCTGATGCCAGGTTTTATCTCATGGATATCAGGGCAGATGAATTCATGAAGGTGCTTGAGAGGGAAAAACCTGATGTTATCAACCACCATGCAGCCCAGATATCTGTGCCTGCCTCCGTTGAGGATCCAAGGTTTGATACCTCGGTAAATGTCCAAGGTTTTGTAAATGTGCTTGAGTGTGCAAGGGAGGCAGGGGTTAAAAAAGTCATATTTATATCCTCTGGCGGTGCAATTTACGGAGAGGCAACCGAATATCCCACCTCTGAGACATATCCACCACAGCCACTTTCCCCATACGCAATAGCAAAGTCTGTCTCAGAGGACTACCTGGCATTTTACAGGCACCAGTACGGCATGGATTATACAGTCCTCCGCTATGCCAATGTTTATGGCCCAAGGCAGGTGCCACACGGCGAGGCAGGGGTAGTGGCAATCTTCATGGACAGGCTCATAAACCGCAAGCCGTGCACACTTTATCATTTTGAAGACCAGCCCCTGGGCATGGTTCGTGACTATGTCTTTGTAGGCGATGTGGTAAAGGCAAATCTGAAGGCACTTGAGGCAGGTGGAGGCGAGGCATTTAATATTGGTACGGGCGTGGAGACCAGGACCAGGGCCCTGTTTGACGAGATATTCAAGGCAGTTTCAAGCAGGGTGGACATACCCGGGGGGCTTGCCGAGCCTGCAACCCGGCATGCTAGGGGAGGGGACCTCACCCAGAGCTGCCTTAACGTAAGCAAGGCCGAGGCAGAGCTTGGCTGGAAGCCTGAAACCGGCCTTGCAGAGGGACTTGCCAGGACTCTTGACTGGAGACTTGCCAGGTAGCCAGGTAGATATTCTCAGTGAAGATAGCCATTTTCCAATTTTCTCCTGCTGCTGGAAACATGGAGGAGAATAAACACAGGGTAAAGGCTGCCCTTCAAGATGCTTCAGCAAAGGGCGCTTCCCTTGTGCTGCTTCCCGAGTTGTGGTCAACAGGGCTTCTCTCTCCCCGGATGGCCTTGGAAGCTGCTTCGGCTACTCCTGGCATACTTGACATGCTGGTTGCCCTTGGTGAAAAGCTGAACTTGACAGTGGTGGGAAGCCTTCCTGAGGCGGAATTGGGCAATTCTAGACGCGACAGGCCGACAGTCTGGAATACCACCTTTGTTACA
>WGBG01000168.1 GCA_015494395.1 Deltaproteobacteria bacterium | reverse complement strand
CCCTTAACTGTAACTGCCACGCACTTGGTGGCCCCCTCGCCATCCCGGACAATCTGAAGTGCCAGCTCCTTCATAACGGAAAACAGTGCGGACCTGAACGCCCCTGCACCACTGTGCCCGTCATTTACCGGACTATTTCCTGCAAAACCATTTGCAAGGGCATAGACCGTGTCGTTGGTGCTTGTGTCTCCATCAATAATAATAGTGTTAAAGCTCTGCTCAGTCCCTGCAGAGAGTGCATCCTGCCACCAGGCCGGCTCAACCACTGCATCTGTCATGATGAAACTCAGCATTGTGGCCTGTGGCGGTCCCATGTCAGGTCCGATCATCCCTGCACCTTTTGCAATACCAGCTATGGTTACAGGCCTGCCGTCAAGCATCACCTCTTTAACTGCCGTCTTTCTTACGGTATCGGTGGTAAGGATTGCGTCACTTACCGCAGGAATTCCACCTGCATCAAGGCTTGAGACAGCCTCAGGAAGTGCAGCCCTGAAACGCTCAACCGGAAGCGGCTCACCAATGACACCGGTTGATGAAAAGACCACCTGTGATTCCGGCAGATCAAGGAGACGTGCGGCCTCCCTGCATACGGTATGATAATCCTCAATGCCCTGCCTTCCGGTACAGGCGTTGGCATTTCCACTGTTTATCACTACTGCGCTGATCCGGGCGCCAGGTTGTGCCATCTGCTTCATGCCTTCAAGCACAGGGGCTGCCTTAACCACGTTCCTGGTAAATACTGCTGCTGCCACAGCCGGGGTTTCGGATACGATCAGACCCAGATCCAGCCTGCCTTCATACTTTATGCCTGCCTTCACTGCAGCCCCACTAAAGCCGTTTATTTTTATCTGTGATGTCATAATTATCAAATTTTATACCCTTTGCGTCCCCGGCGAAGCGAACGTTTCAAAAACAAGAAGGGACCCCAAAGAGACTATATTTTCATAAATGAAGGCCTGCCAATGAACTAAGATTTAACTCCTTCCGCAACACTTCTTGTACTTTTTACCGCTTCCACACGGACACGGCTCATTACGCCCTACCTTCTTTGACTTGCGCCGCACAGGTTGTGGCTTCTCATCCTCACCACGGTTCATGCGAAGCTCCCTCTCCTGCTGCCTGCGCCGTTTTTCCTCCATTGCATCTACCTCTTCCTGACGCATGGGAACAATACGCAGCAGGATACTGACAGTCTCCTCACGGAAGCGCTGGATCATGTCCATGAACATATCAAAGCCCTCACGCTTGTACTCCTGCAAGGGGTCTTTCTGACCATACCCGCGAAGGCCGATTCCATCCCTGAGGTGATCCATGTTAAGGAGGTGATCCTTCCACAGCCCGTCAAGCACCTGCAACATGATAAAGCGTTCAGCGCGTGCCATCTCCTCGGGACCGAAAAGCTCAACCTGCTTTTCATATGCCTCGTGGAAGAGCCTGTCCAGTTTCTCCTCAAGCTCTTCCACAGTGAGGCTCTCACGCTCCTCTTCTGAAATTTTCAGATCAAGGGCAAACTGACCCTTTAGCCTCTTTATCAGGCCGTCCCAATCCCATTCAGATGGAGGGGCCTTTTCATCTGCATAGGTTGAAACCAGCACCGAGACGATCTCGTCTATGAACTCCATGATATCGTCCCGCAGATTCTCGCCCTTCATTATCTGCTTGCGCTGGCTGTAGATCACCTCCCTCTGCTTGTTCATTACATCGTCATACTCAAGGAGGTGTTTACGGATTTCAAAGTTGTGGGCCTCTACCTTGCGCTGAGCATTTTCAATGGCCTTTGAGAGCATTGAGTGCTCGATTGGCTCTCCGGGCTCCATGCCCATCTTGTCCATGAGCCCTGCTATCCGCTCAGAACCGAATATGCGAAGCAGATCATCCTCAAGTGCAAGATAGAAACGGGAAGAGCCTGGATCACCCTGCCTGCCTGCACGGCCCCGCAACTGATTGTCAATCCGCCTGGACTCATGCCGTTCAGTACCCAGGATGTGCAGGCCGCCAAGCTCGGCCACACCTTCACCAAGCACAATATCTGTTCCTCGGCCTGCCATGTTGGTGGCAATGGTGACGCGCCCCTTTTCACCTGCATGTGCCACAATCTCTGCCTCACGCTCATGATACTTGGCATTAAGTACCTCATGTGGTACGCCCATTTTTTTCAAAATGCCTGATAGCCGCTCTGAATCCTCCACACTGGTGGTTCCAACAAGGACAGGCTGGCCCTTTTTATGGAGTTCCTTTATCTCCTTTGCTGCTGCATTGAACTTTTCTTCAATGGTGCGGAATACCACGTCCGGGTGATCAATGCGGATCATTGGCTTGTCCGTAGGTATGACCACAACATCAAGATCATATATCTTCTTGAATTCCGCAGCCTCAGTATCTGCAGTACCGGTCATACCGGCAAGCTTTTCATACATACGGAAGAAGTTCTGGAAGGTGATGGAGGCAAGGGTCTGGTTCTCGCTTTCAATCTTGACCCCTTCCTTTGCCTCAAGGGCCTGGTGCAGGCCGTCACTGTAGCGTCTTCCTGGCATGATACGCCCGGTAAATTCATCTACAATGATTACCTCACCATCCTTCACAATGTAGTCAACGTCCTTCTTGAAAAGTGCATGGGCCTTGAGCGCCTGCTGAACATGGTGCAGTATCTCGGTATTCACCGGATCATAGAGATTGTCCACACCAAGCATCTTCTCAACAAGCACCACGCCTTCGTCTGTAAGGGATGCGGTCCTTGCCTTTTCATCAACAGTAAAGTGGGTATCCTTCTTGAGTGACGGGATTACACTGTTCACCCGGTAGTACAGGTCAGTAGAGTCTTCAGACGGGCCGGATATGATCAACGGTGTCCGCGCCTCATCAATGAGGATACTGTCCACCTCGTCCACAATGGCATAGTAGAACTCCCGCTGCACCATGTCCTCAAGGGAGTATTTCATGTTGTCCCGAAGGAAATCAAAGCCGAACTCGTTGTTGGTTCCGTAAGTGATATCCGCAGCGTAGGCAGCCTTCCTCTCGTCATCATCCAGGCCGTGGACAATAACACCGGTGGAAAGCCCGAGAAAGTTGTAAAGTTTTCCCATCCACTGGGAGTCACGTTTTGCAAGATAGTCATTGACTGTTACAACATGCACACCGCGCCCGGTAAGTGCATTCAGATAGACCGGCAGGGTGGCTACCAGAGTTTTACCTTCACCGGTCTTCATCTCTGCAATCTTACCCTGATGAAGCACGATGCCGCCAATAAGCTGCACATCGTAATGGCGCATGTTCAAAACACGCTTTCCTGCCTCACGCACAACGGCAAATGCCTCGGGGAGCAGGGAGTCAAGGGACTCTCCGTTTTCAATGCGCTGTTTAAACTCCGGGGTCTTTGCCTTGAGCTCATCATCAGACAGTGCCTGGATTTCAGGCTCAAGGTCATTTATTTTGGCAACAAGGGGCCTTAGTTTTTTGACCTCCCTGTCATGTCTTGTACCAAAAACTTTCTGTAAAATATTACCTATCATAAAATTGTCCTGTACGGATTATATGTCCATGAACACCAAAGCCGTCAAAGCTCAATTAACATTGCCGTCTCGTCACAGTCAGGGAACTTCGGGCATTTTACGCAATCTGCCCATATTTTGTGCGGAAGCACGCCCTTGTCAACCGCTGCGAATCCCATCTTTTCAAAAAAACTCTGCTGGTACGTCAGGGTAAACACCCTGTAGATACCAAGTGTTACCGCCTCGGAAAGACAGTGCTCCACAAGCAGACGCCCTATGCCCTCATTCTGTCTGTGCTCCATTACGGCAAGGGAACGGACCTCAGCCAGATTCTCCCATGAAATACTGAGGGCAACCGTTCCTATCACTGCCCCGCTGCTGTCCCTGTACACCGTGTAGTCCCTGAGATGTTCATACAGCTCACTGAGCGAACGGGGTAAGAGCTGATCCTTTGCCGCAAAGGTGGAGAGCAGTGCATGTATTTCCTTTACATCATTGATTGTGGCTTTCTGTATCATGGGACGATATCTGGAAAGAGAAGAATTGACGCAGTGGAAGGAGAAAAGAAAGTTACATGCTGACTGCCCAAAACGCAAGCAGGTTTTGGCCTTGCAAACAGGTAGATGTAACAAGGGCACAGTCCATGCCCCTTCACAAATTTGATCACTATTTATGGCCAGTACGCAGTAAAAAAAATTTACGGTCTAATGTTTTATGGGCACAACGTATGACCTTATGCCCTCCTTTCGGGCAAGTCTTTTAACACCTGCAGTTGCCTCCTGCACAGTCTTGTAACGGCCAAGATATACCCTGTACCACACGCCTTTATTTTTTATTTTAACACGGCTTACCTGTGCAGTTATGCCTTTTTTCCTCCACCTCTGTGCCTCTTTTTCAGCCCTGGCCTTGTCACGGTAAGAGGCTATCTGAAGCACAAAGTAGGTCTGAGCTGGCTTTGGTTTCTCTTTTGCGACCTTCTTTTCCTGTTTTGGCTCCTGCTTTTTAACCGGTTTTGCAGCAGGCCTGGCGGTTTTGACCGCAGGGACTGGTTTTACAGGCTCTGTGGCCTGTTTTACCGCAGGCTGTGGTTTTGCCACTGGAGAAACGGGTTTCTGGACCTCAGGAGAAGCTGGCTTTGGAGTAGCAGACGGCTGTTCATGGGTGATAACTTCTGTGGGAAGAGGCTGTTTCTCTGCCTCAGCAACCTTCTGTCCTGCCTCAGGTGTCAAGGGGGGAGTATTTACCCCGGCTGTCACAGGTGGGAAGGCCGGTTCAATCTCATGCGTCGGTATGGTCTTTCTAGGGGCTAACTCATTTTCGGCAATTTTATTAAGCACTGACAGGCTTTTGTGTGGCGATTCACTCCTGCCCACAAGTTTATGCCCTACCCAGAACCCCATTATAAAGGTCCATAGCAGTACACAGATGGTGGATATAACAACGGCTGTAAGCCCTCCCCAGCCTATCTGAAACTGTATTGCCTTTTTCTTTGCCGCCTTTTTCGCTCTGTTTTTATTGGACCGGGCCATAATTCCCCCACACAATAGCGGTGTACTTTGACAATTCGGTATGCAGTATTTTCAAAAAATCTTTGGACCTACATCTTTTCAGGAGCAGATACCCCTAAGAGCTCAAGACCAGAGGCAAATACATTTTTCGTTGCCTGTGCCAGCAACATCCTTGCCCTGCTAAGCTCCACATCCTGCTCAATAAAACGATATTTAGTATAGTAACTATGCAGCATGGATGCCAGTTCTGTCAAATAATAGCTTACGCGATGTGGCTCCAGGGCATGGGCTGCCCCTTCAACAACCACGGGAAATTCACCCAGTGCCCTTATAAGGTCCATCTCCTCCCGGGCTGACAGCCTGGATGTATCAATATCAGAAATATCCCCAAGGGTTATCCCCTGGGCCTCGGCGTTACGAAAAACACTGCAAAGCCGTGCATGGGCATACTGTACATAATAAACCGGATTATCCTGGCTCTTCTTCTTTGCAAGCTCAAGGTCAAAGTCAAGATGACTGTCACACTTCCTTGTCATGAACATAAAACGGGCAGCATCCGTACCAACATCATCCAGCACCTCCCTGAGCGTTACGAACTGGCCTGCCCTGGTGGACATCTGCTTTACCTTGCCGCCTTCAAACAGATTAACCAGCTGAACAAGCAGCACCCTGAGTTTGTCTTCACTGTGACCCAGGGCAGCAATGGATGCCTTCACCCTGGGTATGTATCCGTGATGGTCAGCGCCCCATATATCAACAAGCATGTGATAACCGCGCTCAAGTTTGTCACGGTGATAGGCAATATCTGCAGCAAAGTAGGTAAGGATGCCATTGGCGCGGCGCACCACCCTGTCCTTTTCGTCACCAAAATCCGAGGAGCGGAACCAGAGGGCACCGTCCTTTTCATAAATCTGTCCACGCTCCTTCAGAAAATCGATGACCTCCTGCACCTTACCGCTCTCATGAAGGTTTTTTTCGCTGAACCAGTTGTCAAAATGCACTCTGAAGTTTTCCAGATCATCCCTTATGCTGGAAGATATGATATTTACCGCATGTGTGGTAAAAAATTCCAGACACTCCTCAACAGGGACATCAACAAACCTGTCACCCTCCCGGTCAACAATATCCCGGGCTATATCCTTTATGTAATCCCCCTGATAACACTCCTTGGGGAACTCCACATCCCTTCCATAATGCTGCAGGTAGCGCAGATACACGGAAGTACCCAGGGTCTTCATCTGGTTACCGGCATCGTTAATATAGTACTCGGTTTCAACTTCATAACCGGCAGCCTTCATCACACGGGCAAGGGAATCACCTACTGCTGCCCCCCTGCCATGCCCTACATGAAGCGGACCTGTAGGATTTGCGCTTACAAACTCTATAAGGACTTTTTTGCCGTTTCCTGAACTGCCCCTGCCAAACTCGGCCCCCTTTTCCACAATGGAGACAATGCCCTTCTGCCACCACTCAGGCCTTATAAAAAAGTTTATGAAGCCTGGGCCTGCCACATCTACCCTGTCAAAAAGAGGATTCTCTTCAAGCCGACCCTGCAGTGCCTGGGCTATATTTCTGGGCGCCATCTTCAGTTGGGATGCCAGCACCATTGCAATATTGGTTGCAAAATCCCCGTGGCCCTCGTGCTTTGGTCTGGATATCTGAATGTCAGTTTTCACATCCTGTCTGGGAAGCTCGCCTGAGTCCATACACTGCTCAAGGGCCTCCAACACTGCTTTTTTTATATTTTCACGCATTTTTGGCTCTCTTTATGTCTTTCATAAAATCTGGTTTGAGCGCGATTGACAGCTCAACCCAGGTACAAATAAAAAAGGGCGCTCTACGCCCTCTCAAATCAAAGCCATGCATGCCCACGGCTAAAAGTTATGTATCTATTCAGCGTGGTAAATGGTCTTGTTTTGGAGTGACTTTGAACAATTTCGTGGTTTTTCTTGGCGAAGCGCAGCCACAAAAATCGCGTCTGTCTGAGCGAGGAACGAGCGAGTTTCGCGATTTTGGCGGAGTAAGCCTTAGAAAAACAAGAAATTGTTCACCGGAACGGAAAACAAGACCATTTACCAACCTTCATTAAAAAAATACGCTGAACAGTTACAAAGTAATTTGTTATGTTGTGTTATCTTTCAGCCAGCCGGACCTGAACAGTCCCGCCACTTTTACTTGGTGGTTCGGCTGCAGTATATGCCTCTCAGAAAAGGAGAGTAGGAAGATACATGCGGACACTCAGGATATGGACAGGTACGCTCTCTCTGCCCGTCTATCCACACAGTAGCGTACTTGCAGAAGCTGTAGCAGTTATCCGGTGAGCTGACCTCAAAATTATTGCAGATATGGTCTGGATTTTGTTCAAACTTGTAATAAGGAGCCATGATACTTCCCCTCAAAATAACAACATATATCCATAATTATCCCTCTCCCCATATCACACGATACCTGCAATATGTGTTCCAGTTATATAACTCTATTTTTTCAAAAAACAAGACCTTTTTACCCTGTCACAGGCGGGAGTTTCATGTATTTGGAAAAATATAAAGAAAAAATTTACCAACCAGTCCACGGAAATCATTTTCCTTGTGACCTGTTTTGACACTTAGTCTGCCTCAACACGGCACCCAAGCGCTGCTGTATAGAGGATATTCCTTGGAATTCCAGTAAGGGACGAGACCAGTCTTGCCGCCTCCCTGGTTGAAAACCGTCTTCCGGAAAGCAGCCCGGAAAGTAGCTCTTTCAACAAGGTTTCATCATAGGCATCAAGCCCATGAGCCGGAGCTTCAGCACCGTCCACAACCAGAGTAATTTCACCCTTCACCCCTTTTGCACCAACTTCTTCAAGCAGTTCTGAAAGCCTGCCCCGGAAAAGTGTCTCGTGGATTTTGGTCAGCTCCCGCGCCATAAATGTCTCTCTGTCACCAAGATGACTCAACATATCCCTGAGTGTGGCAGCCAACCTGTGGGGGGCTTCAAAAAACACCAGGGTTGATTCAATACGTGCCAACTCTTCAAGACGTTTGCACCTTGCATTTTTTTTGGGGGGAAGGAAACCCTGAAAGAAAAACTGGTCAGCAGGAAGCCCGGAGACAGAAAGTGCGGCTGTTACAGCCGATGGGCCCGGCACAGGTACTATGACAAACCCCTTTTTCCGTACAGCCTCAACAACCCTTCTGCCAGGGTCGGAGAGCACCGGGGTTCCGGCATCGCTTACCAGGGCAACGTCTTCTCCCCTGGAAAGCGCCTCTACTATCTTCTGCGCCCCGGCAGCTTCGTTGTGTTCATGACAGCTTGTCAGCTTTTTTGAAATCCCGAGACTGGAGAGAAGGGTCCTGGTGCGCCTGGTATCTTCTGCTGCCACAAGATCAACCGACTCAAGACAGTGCACCATGCGCCTGCTTACATCCTGGAGATTTCCTATTGGCGTGCCAACCACAAAAAAGGTGCCGCCCTGTGAACCATTACTCTTCACGCTCTGCCGGATTCCGGGACTTTGATGCCTGGAGCACATGCATGATACGCTGAAAGGCGGTGAAGTGGGTGCAGACTGCCAGTATCAGCAACCCTTCATATAACCATCCGGTTACAAGCATAAACACAATCATGACCATGCGCTCAAAACGCGTAAAGAAACCCACTGTGCAGGAGTAGCCAAGCGACTCGGCCCTGGCACGGACATAACTCACCATAAATGAACCGGTCCACGCCATGAGAACCATCATGCTTCCGGCAAGACCGGCATTCCGATGAAGTATTGCGTGGGCAAGAATGCCCAGAAAAACAAAAAATTCTGCGTACCTGTCGGTAACTGAATCAAGAAATGCCCCAAACCGGCTTACCCTGCCTGTCTCCCTGGCAAGCATGCCGTCAATTACATCAAGAGGACCAAAGACAACGATGATTGAGGCGGCAGTAAAGAGGTGCCCAGAGGCAATGGCAACACCGCACAGGGCATAGCAGAGAAGGCCGAACAGGGTTACGTCATTGGGACTTAACCCCATAAGCTCAAACCAGCGAACCACCGGGAGGAGCAAGGGACGGGCCTTCTCCCTGCAGAATTCACTGATACTGCTCAAGGATTCAAGATTCATGAAGCGCACCTCACGGCTGCAGCTTATCTAATACCGCCGCACACCTTGGACATGTATTGGGCCAGGGGCCTGAATCAGATATATCTTCACTCCACTGCCAGCATCTCTCGCACTTGCCACCGGATGCAGGCTCAACCTTGATTATAAGCCCGGGGACTTCCTCACTCTGCCACACTGTATCATGTTCCCCCTGGGCGGTTTCAAGGGATTCTGCTGAACCAAGCTGGGAAACAATGGCAATATCCCTGAGAAGATCAATATTTTCTTCCACAAGGGACCTGAACTCATCAGGGACACACACTGTGACCCTTGCATCAAGGGCAAGCCCTATCTTCTTGTCTTTTCTTGCAAGTTCAAGGGCCTTGGTGATCTCTGCCCTTATCTTCCAGATTTTTTCCCAGAACCGGACAAACTCATCATCTGCATTGACATCAGGCCTTTGCGGAAAGGATTCCAGAAAGATAGAGCCCTGGTCTGTTCCCTGGAGATGTGTCCATGCCTCTTCAGCAGTAAAGGAGAGTACTGGCGCCATGATGAGCAGGAGATCAGTGGCTATCCTGTGAATAACTGTCTGGGCAGACCTGCGAAGTTTTCCCTTGGGAAGCTCACAGTAAAGGCGATCCTTCAGGATATCCAGGTAAAGGGCACTCATATCCACGGTGCAGAAGCGGTGAAGCTCATGAAAGACCCTGTGAAACCTGTATTCAGAATATGCCCTTTGAAGTTCAGCAGTAAGTTCACCTATACGCCACATGGCCCACCTGTCAATTGGCTCAAGCTCACCAAACGGCACGGCGTCTCTTGAAGGCTCAAAATCAGAGATGTTGCTCAGAAGATACCTGATGGTGTTTCTTATCTTGCGGTAGGCATCTGTAAGCCTGTTAAGGATCTCGTCTGATATCTTAATATCGTCCTGATAGTCCTCGGCAGAGACCCAGAGCCTCAACACCTCAGCTCCGTACCTTTTGATTACCTTCTCGGGGGGAATCACATTACCCACGGACTTTGACATCTTCTTGCCCTTGCCATCCACCACAAAACCGTGGGTAAGCACCTCAAGATAGGGAGCCCTGTGCCTTGTGGCAACACTGGTAAGAAGCGAGCTCTGAAACCACCCTCTGTGCTGATCGCTTCCCTCAAGATAAAGATCAGCAGGTGACTGTAGCTCATCCCTCTTTTCAAGGACTGCGGCATGGCTAACACCGGAATCAAACCAGACATCAAGTATATCCATCTCCTTTCTGACCCTGGTGCTGCCGCAGGCAGGGCATTTTGAACCTTCAGGAAGAAATTCAGAGGCATCCCTCACAAACCAAGCGTCAGCTCCCTCCTGTCTGAAGATTTCAACAATACGAGAGGCAACTGCCTGATCCATTACAGGTTCATCACATTTTTCACACATGAGAACAGTAACAGGCACGCCCCAGGCACGCTGCCTGGAGATACACCAGTCAGGCCTTGCCTCCACCATGCCATAGATCCGCTCCCTGCCCCAGGAGGGTATCCATTTTACCTCATTGATATTCTCAAGGGCCTCCTTCCGTAGCCCTTTCCTGTCCATTGAGATAAACCACTGGGCAGTTGCCCTGAAGAGTACGGGCCGCTTGCAGCGCCAGCAGTGTGGGTAACTGTGTTCAATGTCCTCTGAGGCAACAAGTGCGTTCCTGGCCTGCAGAAGCTCAATAATCGGTGCATTGGCGTCAAAGACCTTCATGCCGGCAAACTCAGGCACTTCATCGGTGAACTTGCCGTAATCATTAACCGGAGAATAGACATCAAGCCCGTACCTCAACCCGCTTTCATAGTCGTCAGCACCATGACCAGGGGCAGTGTGGACATTACCGGTTCCTGCATCCAGGGTTACGTAATCAGCCGTTATCACAGGGCTCTTCCGGTCTATAAAGGGATGAAGGGTGTTAAGCCCTGCTATCTCCGCCCCTCTGAACCTGCCCATGATTTTGACATCAGGCTGCTCAAGACCTGCTGACAGCAGCACAGCCATAAGCCGCTCTTCAGCCACCAGCCAGATCTCACTGCCGCCGCGTCCATCAGGCACTTCAACAATTACGTATTCAAAGTCCGGATGCACTGCCACAGCCTGGTTTGCAGGCAGTGTCCAGGGGGTAGTAGTCCAGATGAGGAGATATGCAGGAATGTCAAAGTCTCCTGCAATGCCTTTGAGTTTTTCAACCAGGTCTGTATCACAGGGGAATTTTACAGTTATGGAAGGGGATTTGTGATCAGCATATTCAACCTCGGCCTCTGCAAGGGCAGTCACACACTTTGGACACCAATGCACAGGCTTCTTGTTCTTTATCACATGGCCTTCAAGGAAGATACGGCAGAACTCCTGGGCAATGGCCGCCTCATATTCAAACCTCAGTGTAAGATATGGATTGTCCCAGTCCCCAAGGACCCCAAGGCGCTCAAACTCCTTGCGCTGTATCTTGATGAATTTCCCGGCATATTTTCGGCACGCCTTGCGGATGGCAACAATGTCCATCTCCCGTTTTTTCCTGCCAAGCTCTTTCTCCACATTGATCTCTATGGGCAGGCCATGACAGTCCCAGCCGGGCACATAGGGCGCATCCATACCGCTCATCTGCCTGGATTTAACTATTACATCCTTCAGGATCTTGTTTACCGTGTGACCAAGATGAATGTGCCCGTTTGCGTATGGAGGCCCGTCATGGAGGATGAACCTGGGCTGTCCTGCCTTTGCCTCTCTGAGTTTGCCGTAAAGGTCCATTTTGGACCAGCGTTTAAGCATCTCAGGCTCCCTCTGATTGAGGTTAGCCTTCATTGGAAACTTGGTTTTGGGAAGATTGAGTGTCTTTTTATAATCCATTGTTCTGGTTGCTGTTTAATTCTTAAATAAATATCAGGTCTGAGTTGCTGCCCCTGTTAATAAACTTCGAGAAATTAAAGGACAAATACGCATTAAACGAGACATATCCATAGCTCATTTTGCCGGTGTACTCAAGCAAATTGTAACCTGAAAATCCAACTGTGGTTCAATCCAGGTGTAAATATCTGAACCAGGGCATCAAACATGGACAAAAGAAATTTATATTGTCTGTTTTGCATTTACTGAAAAATATAGTATTTTGTCTGCCAAATAAATACCAAAAACGGCAAAGTTGCATAACCGCGGTTTATAATCACCGCTTCAGAATCATAAATTTTTAGGAGAGCACCTGATGCAGGTACAACAAGATACAGTAGTCACGGTTAAATATACATTAAGTGTTAAAGATGGCGAGACTCCTCCGGAGCTGCAGAGGGATTTCACTTCAAAATTCCTGTATGGCAGGGATCGTATCCTGCCAGTGCTTGAACAGGCACTTTCAGGAAGGGCCAAAGGAGAAACCCTTGACCTTACCATTCCAGCATCCCAGGCATTTGGGCATTATGATGAAAAACTGGTTAAATCCATACCCAAAAGCCAGATCAGGAATCTGGACCGTCTGAAAGAGGGCACTATCTACGAAGAAGCCGATGCCCAAGGCCCCAAAATGCGTTTCATGGTACGGCGCATACATGATGATTACGTTGAGGCAGACTTTAACCACCCGGCGGCGGGCAAGGACCTTAACCTCAAGGCACAGATTGTTGACGTAAAGACTGCATCTCCAATGGAGATTCTTGCATCACTTAATGCTGCTGCAGGTGGTGGCTGAGCCTGCTGATACGGGGTTCGTGAAACTCCGAAAACTTTTTTGGCGATTACAACAACTGATTTAATTTCTACCTGAATTGAGCGTTTCAAAAATTTGAAGAAATGATTATACGATATTAAAAGGGGTTATATCTATCATACTCTTCAACTTTTGAAACCCTTCGGGATTGCCGGATTCACTGCATCTCCTTTGTCAGAGAAGTTCCCATATAGCCGACTATTATGGGAATTTCCCTTTCGCGGATCTACAGCAAATCCGACAATCGCTCAATCCAGGTTCTATTAGAATTATACGGCTCAGGGCCCGTTTGACATCCACCCATAAGCTCAAAACCAAACTTTTAGACTCTGTTCGTGCCGCTGCCCGCAAACACAAACTTTTTCAGCCGGGCAGCAGCATTGTTCTTGCAGTATCCGGCGGGGCAGATTCTGTCTGCATGACACATCTCTTTAACTCATTAAAAAAGGAGATGTCCCTGCACCTGCACATGGCACACTTTGACCACAATCTGCGGGGCGATGAATCCCGCAGGGATGCCATGTTCAGCAGGAATCTGGCAGAATCCATGCACATCCCCTTTACACTTGGCACTGGCAATGTAATGGAGCTTGCAGAGTCCAGAGGGCTGTCTGTTCAGGAAGCGGCACGGGTGCTTAGGTATAATTTTCTTGAAAAAGTTCGCAAGGATACAGGCTCAGACTTCATAGCAACTGCACACAATGCCGATGACCAGGCAGAAGAGGTGCTTTTGCGGCTTATCAGGGGAACCAGCCTCAGGGGGCTTTGCGGCGTACCCTGGAAACGGGATGCTACAGTAATTCGTCCCATGCTTGGGGTTTATGGTGATGACATACGCGGGTTCCTTAAAGATTCCGGAATTGATTATGTGGAAGATTCCTCGAACAGTAGCCGCAAGTATCTGAGAAACAGGGTTCGCCTGGACCTTATCCCGTTTATCAGGGAAAATTTTAATCCGGCAATAACAGAGGCATTAAACCGTACAGCATCTCTGCTCTCCGATGATATGGACTTTATTGAGGCTGAGGCATCAGAGGCTTTCGAGCAGTGTCTAGAGCCTGATTCCGCTGGCGCATCAAAGATTACTGCCCTGAACATTGAGAGACTTGTTCTGTTTCACCCTGCCATTCGAAGAAGGATTTACAGGCTTGCCATTGAGAGAGTGCAGGGACTTGATGGCAACCTGACTTCAGCCCATCTCTTTGCAATTGACAGGCTGATACTTGCAGAACTGCCATCCGGGGACATTAGTCTTCCCGGGATGATGCATGCCAGGCGCAGCTACAACCTGCTGCAAATTATTAAAGATGAACCCTGCAGCACTCTGCCACAGAGCTTTGATTTCAAGATTTACAAGCCCGGCTGTTACAAACTTCCCAATGGTACAGGGGAAATCACCATTGAAGAGGGACCACTGCCACAGGATTTCCGGCTCAAAAAAAATCCGTTTCCCCACACCCTTTACCTTGCTGAAGACAGTATATCCTTTCCCCTTGGAATCCGGTCAAGGGTACCTGGGGACAGATTTTCCCCGGCAGGGCGTGGATTTGAATGCAAATTAAAAAAATTTTTGATAAACTGTAAAATTCCAAGGTCTGTTCGAGACCGGATTCCCCTGCTTGTCACAGGCAACGAAGTGATAGCTGTGGGAGGGCTTGAGGTTTCAGAACATGCCGCCCCTTACGGAAAGGTGGATGAAAGGTGTTTTATCTTTACGTGGCTGGATTATGATAATATGTAACTGTTCAGCGCATTTTTTAAATGGAGGTTGGAAAATGGTCTTGTTTTTCCGTTCCGGTGAACAATTTCTTGTTTTTCTAAGGCTTGCTCTGCCAAAATCGCGAAACTCGCTCGTGCCTCGCTCAGACAGACGCGATTTTTGTGGCTACGCTTCGCCAAGAAAAACTACGAAATTGTTCAAAGTCACTCCAAACAAGACCATTTTCCACGCTGAATAGATACGATAATATTTATTAATTGACATGTTGCCTGGATATTTCGCAAGGCACGCCTAAATATGCAAAACAGGAGGCCCTTTTTTGAATAATTTTTATAAAAATATGAGTTTATGGCTGGTTATCGGCCTTGTAATGGTCTTTATATTCAACCTGTTCAATACGCCGCAGACAGGCAATCAGGAACTTCCATACAGTGATTTCCTTGCATTTGTTGAGAAGGGACAGGTTGCAAAGGTACTCATAGACAAGGACAAAATCCAGGGCACGTTTACCAACAACGCCCCGTTTGTCACTGTGATGCCTGCAAATGACCCTGACCTGATAAAGGAACTCAGGGCAAAGGGTGTGGTAATTCAGGTCAAGGCCCATGAAGAGGCGCCTTGGTATCTCACTGTGCTGATTTCTTGGTTCCCAATGCTGCTCCTTATAGGCGTATGGATATTTTTCATGCGGCAGATGCAGGGTGGCGGCGGAAGGGCCATGTCCTTTGGACGCAGCAGGGCAAAGATGCAGTCCGGCGATGAGGTAAACGTAACCTTCAAGGATGTTGCCGGCGTAGAGGAGGCCAAGGAAGAACTCCAGGAGATCATTGAATTCCTGAAAGATCCCCAGAAATTCACCAAGCTTGGGGGCCGCATCCCCAAGGGTGTACTCCTTGTTGGCCCTCCGGGAACAGGAAAAACCCTTCTTGCCAAGGCCATAGCAGGGGAGGCCGAGGTGCCCTTTTTCAACATAAGCGGCTCTGACTTTGTTGAGATGTTTGTGGGAGTTGGTGCCTCCAGGGTAAGGGACCTGTTCCTTCAGGCAAAAAAACACGCCCCATGCATCATCTTCATTGATGAAATCGACGCCGTGGGCCGTCACAGGGGCGCAGGCCTTGGCGGAGGGCATGACGAAAGGGAACAGACACTGAACCAGCTCCTTGTTGAAATGGACGGTTTTGAAACCACAGAGAGTGTAATAGTTGTTTCTGCAACCAACCGGCCAGATGTGCTTGATCCGGCCCTTCTAAGGCCCGGGAGATTTGACCGTCAGGTCGCTGTCCCTGTACCCGATGTAAAGGGCCGGGAGGCAATCCTCAAGGTTCACAGTGAAAACACGCCACTGGCAGATGACGTTGACTTGAGCCTTGTTGCAAGGGGGACACCGGGCTTTTCCGGGGCAGACCTTGAAAACCTCGTAAACGAGGCAGCCCTGCTTGCAGCGCGCAAGGACAAGGAAAAGGTGGAGATGGAGGACTTTGAGGAGGCCAAGGACAAGGTCCTCATGGGCGCTGAACGAAAGAGCATGATCCTCTCGGATGAGGAGAAACGGGTCACTGCCTACCATGAGGCAGGACACACACTTATTGCAAAACTGCTCCCCGGAGCTGATCCCCTCCACAAAGTTACAATCATCCCAAGGGGACTTGCGCTGGGGCTTACCCAGCAGCTTCCTGAGGATGAACGCCACACATATTCACGCACCTATTTGAACAGCAACCTTTGCATACTCATGGGTGGCCGTATTGCCGAGGAGCTTATCTTTAACGAGCTTACAACTGGTGCAGGAAATGACATTGAACGTGCTTCTTCAATGGCACGAAAAATGGTGTGTGAGTGGGGAATGAGCGACAAGCTTGGTCCTGTGGCATTTGCCAAGAGAAACAACGAGATATTCCTTGGCAAGGACTTTGGGCATGTGAAGGAGTACAGTGAAAAGACTGCTGAACTTATTGACGAAGAGGTCTCACGCATTCTAAGAGATGCCTACCAGAAGACAACCAACCTCATCCAGGAACACATAAAGTGTCTTCATGCCATTGCCAAAAGCCTGCTTGAGAATGAAACACTCGACGCACAGGCAATTGAAGAAATAATGAGGGAGTGCCGAAACGGTGAACAGCAGGGAGAAAAGCCGGCCCCCCCGGCCCCCGGAGAAAAGTCTGAGAATGGCAGCACGAAGGGGGCTGATTCAGGCAATGAAAAAGAACGCCATGCGGAAGAAGAATCGTCTGACCACGGACTGCGACTGACAGGATCAGAAAATACTGAATCAGGGCAGCCACCAACAGGACAATCCCCTGAAGAAAACAAGGACAATGGATAAACCTGGAGAGATGGGCCAGGGGTACTGGCTGGAGGGTAACAGAAGGGGCACACTCCCCCCCATGCTTATGGACAGAATCCCTGATGCAGGCAGACGCACCCTGATAATGGGCATTATCAATGTCACCCCTGATTCCTTTTCCGACGGGGGAATGTTCAGCTCTGCTGATGATGCCCTGTCCCAGGCAATCCGGTTCGTGGAGCAGGGTGCGGACATTCTGGACATAGGCGGGGAATCAACCCGGCCATTTTCCCAGCCGGTCACCGCAGAGGAAGAACTCAGGCGGGTGATACCTGCCATAAAAAAAATACGCAGAGAGTGCAGCCTTCCCATCTCGATAGATACGTCCAAGGCAGAGGTTGCAGAGGCTGCCCTTGATGAAGGCGCTGACATAATCAATGATGTGACTGCACTTAGAGGAGACCCTGAAATGGGCCCCCTTGCTGCCAGAAGGGATGTGCCTGTTATACTCATGCACATGAAGGGCACGCCTGAAACCATGCAGAGCAATCCATCCTACACCGACGTGATTGCCGAGGTGCGGGACTTTTTCTGCAGGCGCATCAAGGCAGCAGAAGATTTCGGAATATCAGAGAAACAGATAATTGTTGACCCGGGTATCGGATTTGGCAAACGGCTTGAGGATAACCTCAAGCTTGTCAGGCACTGCTGCAACATAAGCCCAAAGGGCCATGCAGTACTGATTGGTCCCTCACGGAAGGCATTTATCGGAGTCCTTACAGGAATCGAGGAACCAAAAGAGCGGGATATAGCAACAGTCGGTGCTGTCATTGCCTGTGCTGCTGCTGGATGCAGTATTGTACGGACGCATAACGTACGGTTTGCAAAGGAGGCACTTGCAGTGGCAGATGCCATCCTTGCTGCCTGAAAAAGACCTTGATTGAGCGTTTGTCGGATTTGCTGCATATCCACGAAAGGGAAATTCCCATAATAGTCGGCTACAAACCTGAAACATGAGCCTCAACAGGCTTAACAGCAGAAAAACTACTACCAAAGACATGTAACCATCAAAATGCCTGAAAACCTCCTGCAATACCTACCTGTTATACGCTGGCAGGATATCCTTGATATCCTCATAGTAGCGTTTCTTATTTACAGGCTCATCCTCCTGGTCAGGGGAACCAGGGCAGTACAGGTAGCTGCAGGCCTGGGTGTTGTAATTATCGCCTATTTTGTGGCAAGGCATCTTCAACTCTTCACCCTGCACTGGCTCCTTGGCACAGTGCTCAATTCCATCTTCATACTGATAATTATCCTGTTTCAGGATGACATAAGGCGTGTGCTCATGCAGATGGGGCAGACGCCGTTTCTGAAAAATCGCGTCAAAACATTCCAAGCACTTGAAGAGATTGCAAAGGCAGCCTCAATCATGTCCCAGAACAGGACCGGTGCCCTTATAGTTCTTGAACGAAAGGTCGGGCTTGGCGATTACATGGAATCCGGCACATACATAAACGCACAGGTAAGCTCATTTCTGCTCTGTTCCATTTTTGAAAAGGGCACCCCGCTTCATGACGGGGCGGTAATAATACAGGATGGCAGGCTTGCTGCAGCAGGGTGCGTGCTGCCGCTGAGCACCAATCCTTCAATAAGCAAGCGGCTTGGCACCCGACACCGTGCAGGAATCGGAATCACAGAACAGACAGATGCCGTGTCTGTCATTGTATCAGAAGAGACAGGCGGCATCTCCGTTGCCATTGCAGGCAGGATTACAAGGGATATTGACAGCGGAACCCTGAGGCGCATACTCCATAACGCATTTGCATCCAACAAGGGGGATCAGCAATCAACCTTCTGGAAGAAACTGGTGTAGGCAGTGAAGTGGCATGACATTTTCAAATCAGACCTGTTCCTGAAGTTTATCTCTCTTTGCTTTGCCATACTCCTCTGGTTTCTGGTTGGCGGCGAGGAGATGGTACAGGTCACAATCTCCGTCCCACTTGAGATTACCAACGTGCCTGATGAGCTGGTAATTGCCAATGACCCGCCGCCTGCCCTTGCGGTCAAGGTGTACGGCCCCCGCTCCCTTATCAACAATGCCACCAGGCAGCGCATCTCAAAGGTCATTGACCTTCGCGGTGCACACGCAGGCAGAATCACCGTTGACATAACCCCTTCACGGATTTCACTTCCTGCAGGTGTTACTGCCATGAAAATTGAACCTGCATCCATCAGCATTGTGCTGGAACACAGGCTGTCCCGTGTAGTGCCTGTAGAAGCCGTGATAACAGGTGAGGTGGAAAAAGATTACGAGCTTGACAAGGTAATCCTTGAACCGGACAAGCTCAGGATTAACGGCCCGGAAAGCGAGGTTGAGGGCATACGCAAACTGGAAACCTATCCCATCGACCTTGGACGCGCCAAGGAGTCCTTTACAAGGGAGATTGGAATAAATCTGCACGGCCTCCACATAACCATTGACGGAGACGGCATCGTAAAGGTCACGGTGAACATCAGGCCGGTTGAGGGGACCATGCGTTTCCAGAATGTGAAGGTTACAGCCGATGCCCATGAAGGAGAGATCTCCTGGTGGCCTAATGAAATCACGGTGATCCTGGAAGGCCCGAAGCCGATCCTGAAACGCATAACCAGCCAGGACATAAAGGTAAAGATACCCAGGGACCTGAAACTTGGAAAACAGTGGCTTGCACCGGTGGTTACAGTGCCAAAGGGCCTGATAGTGAAAAAGACCATACCTGACACCATCAGAATTACAGTGAGAAAGACCGAACCTGACAACAAGAAGGAGTCTTCAGAGGAATGAGGAAACTTTTCGGAACTGACGGCATAAGAGGCAAGGCTAATGTACACCCCATGACAACAGATGTTGCCATGAATATTGGAAGGGCTGTTGCAAAAATCTTCAGAAGCAATGGCAAAAGCCGTCATCCCCGTATACTTATAGGCAAGGACACCAGGCTTTCATGTTATATGCTTGAAAATGCCCTGTCAGCAGGGATCTGTTCAATGGGGGTCGATGTGCTGCTTGTAGGCCCGATGCCAACACCTGCCATCGCCTTCCTGACCTCAAGCATGCGTGCAGATGCAGGGGTGGTAATCTCTGCCTCCCACAACCCCTTTGAAGATAATGGCATCAAGATATTTTCAAACGATGGCTTCAAGCTTCCGGACCACGTTGAGGCAAGGATAGAGGAGATGATTTCCTCTGAAAGCCTTACCGCTGACATGCCAACCGGGGCTGATGTTGGAAAGGCGTTCAGGATAGAGGATGCTCGGGGCAGGTATATTGTCTTTGCCAAACAGACATTTCCTGCAGATCTCACCCTGGACGGCTTAAAGATTGTCCTGGACTGTGCCAATGGTGCCACCTACAAGGTAGCGCCTTCTGTGTTTGAAGAACTGGGAGCAGAGGTCATCAGGCTTGGAGTGGAACCAAATGGCACAAACATCAATGACGGGTGCGGTGCCCTGCATCCTGAATCCATGAGAAGCACCCTGCTTGAAACCGGTGCAGATATGGGCATTGCCCTTGACGGTGACGGCGACAGGCTCATCGTGCTTGACGAAAAGGGCGTGGTTGTTGACGGTGACCATATTATGGCGATCTGCGCCAAGTACATGATTGAAAACCGCATACTGAACTACAACACCGTTGTCTCAACCGTAATGAGTAACATGGGGCTTGAGGTTGCCCTTGAGGCAATGGGAGGCCGGCTGGTAAGGACACAGGTGGGAGACAGGTATGTGGTGGAGGCCATGAGACAGAAGGGCTATAACTTTGGCGGCGAACAGTCAGGCCACCTTATATTCCTTGACCACATAACAACCGGTGACGGTATTCTTGCCGCCCTTCAGCTTCTTGCAGTGATGCAGAGGACAAGACGCCCGCTTTCAGAGCTCTCTTCCATTATGGAATCATTTCCCCAGACCCTGCACAACATCAGGGTCAAGGAAAAAAAGAATGTTGATCAGATAGAAGGACTTTCTGAAAAGCAGGCTGAACTTGAAAAGCAGATAGGCGGACGCTGCAGAATCCTGATCAGACCTTCAGGGACCGAACCTGTCATAAGGGTAATGGTGGAAGGAGAAGATATGGACAGGATTGAAGCCGCTGCCCTGGAGCTTGGAGAGTTTATAAGATCTGTCTGCTGAACTGCAAGG
Source organism: Deltaproteobacteria bacterium (assembly GCA_015494395.1). Lineage (GTDB taxonomy): Bacteria > Desulfobacterota > Dissulfuribacteria > Dissulfuribacterales > QOAL01 > S144-17. The sequence continues at coordinate 28,855 of WGBG01000168.1, read as the reverse complement.
AACTTCACTGATAATAGAGCGGCCAGCACATTACTTAAATAGCTGGCCATCCTTTATTTCATACATGTCATATTTCTCCGGTACACTGTGCATGCATATTTCTCCATTGGCCACTTCAATGGAGAAATATGAGTAACTGTTCAGCGTATTACTGGTAATCAAGGTTCGTAAATTGGCTTGTTTTTCCGTTCCGGTGAACAATTTCTTGTTTTTCTAAGGCTTGCTTCGCAAAAATCGCGACACTCGCTCGTACCTCGCTCAAACAGACGCGATTTTTTTGCTGCGCTTCGCCAAGAAAAACTACGAAATTCTTCAAAGTCACTCCCAAACAAGCCCATTTACTACGCTGAATAGTTACAAATATGATTCCTTTGCGTTCTTTACGCCTTCGCGGTTCATTTCTTTCAAGACATAAACCCTGAACAGTTACATTATTTCTTGTGTAAAAAGTTGAGCTGTAAGAATGTTGAAACATTTTTAACAACACAGTTACGTAATTTTCCTGTATTATGCAAAGAGGGATAAAGAATATCGCATTTTATCATCAACTACTGGAGGGTTTCTATGGAAAAAGCCAAGAGCTGCAAGCTGGCTGTAATCGTGGCGCTGGCAATCGGGTTCGTCACAGCCCTGATTGTAGCATACATCAGCGCAGAGCAGATACATGCCACCAGCACAGTGGAATTCTGTAATTCATGCCATGAGATGAACATCTTTCACCAGGCATGGGCTGAAGGGCCGCACGGTCCAAACGCCAAGGGTATCATCGTTGCCCGCTGTGTTGACTGCCATCTGCCTCACGACAGCCTTTCTAACTATCTAATCGTAAAAACAAAGGCAGGAATTCATGACATCATAGCCCACAAAACAGGCAAGAAGACCGAATGGCTGAAGCTCTGGAAGAACAGAGGGCCATACTATCATGAAGCGTATGAATCAGGGTGCCGTGAATGTCACAAGGACCTCATCGCCCCGGATATCCCTGTTAAGGCCATTACTGCTCACAAGACCTATCTTGCAGGCCAGTCCGAGAGAGACTGCCTGGACTGCCACTACAAGGTAGGGCATGGTGACCTTGTTCAGATCTTCAGGGACGCCGGGCTTCAGTAGTAGATGTATCCAAACAGGCCATTCAAACACCACATAAAGGTTATTTTTCAAAGGAGGGTAAACATGAAGAAACATTATGCTGTAACTGGCGAACTTATCTTTGCCACAATCCTGGCGGTCATGCTAACGACCGTCGCATGGGCAGAGCCCGAGGCGGGTTCCCCGAGTTTTCATCCCAAGGAGCTTGTCATAAAGCGTGCAATGAGCGAAGAGGCAAGCAAGTGTATTTCATGCCACTCCAAGCACACGCCAGGCATTGTTGATTCCTGGAAGCTTGGCAAGATGGCACATGCATCTGTTACCTGCTATGACTGCCACGTGGTAGATAAAAGCTCACCCATGGCCAGCCAGTGTTCAGGCATCAAGGGCACAGACACCTACATTTCACCCATGGTATCTTCAAAGACCTGTGAGCGCTGCCACCCGCAGGAGGTAAAGGAGTTCCTCCAGAGTGGACACGCAAGGCTCTCAAGTGCCGCTGTTGTTGATGCCAAAAAACTGAATGGTAAACTTATCAGGCTGCAGCATGACCTGGAAGGCGCCAAGTTTATTGGCAACACCGGTTCCAGCACAAATGCATCCAGGGCATCAGGCTGTCAGATGTGTCATGGAGGACAGGTTGAGCTTGGCCCCGACCACAAACCCATTAACAACTCATGGCCAGGTGGCGTAGGTCACAGGTATCCTGATGGAAGCATTGGAAACTGTACCGTCTGCCACACCAGGCACCAGTTCTCTGTTGCAGAGGCAAGGAAGCCAGAGGCATGTGCCAGCTGTCACCTTGGACCTGACCATCCGGATATCGAGATCTACACAGAGAGCAAACACGGCCAGATCTTCCTTACACATGGCGAAGAGTGGGAGTGGGACAGCGCTCCTGATGCATGGCAGCCCGGTGATTACACTGCCCCTACATGCGCCACCTGCCACATGAGCGGCATAGGCGAACTCTCCACCACACACAACATCAACAAACGCCTCAAATGGGACCTTGTTCATCCCAAGAGCGTTATCAGGTCTGGAGAGCGTGGAGATGGCAATGCCGGTGCCCCCCTTATGAGGAAGGTATGTGCCAACTGTCATGGCCCAACACAGATTGCCAAAGAGGTGGCAACACTTGATGATGCCGTTGCCCTTTACAACTTCTACTGGGACGGTGCTGTAAAGATGAAGGAAGAACTGGCTGCCAAGGGGCTCCTCAAGAAAGACCCCTGGAGCGACGGTTTCCAGGAGCTGATGTACTACCTATGGCACCATGCAGGAAGACGTGCCCGTCAGGGTGCTGCCATGAACGGCCCGGACTATGCTCACTGGCACGGATTCTTCCAGATATTCCAGATATACAAGGATATGCAGGCAATTCATGACTGGCGTCTGAAAAACAACAGGATTGAGGAACTCAGCACAGTCATGAGCACAGGTCCTGTTTAATGATATAAACGGCCAGTTTTCTACTTACAGGCCACACTGTAAAGGGCTGCCGGTGAATGCCGGCAGCCCTGAATTATTACAGGGAATGGAGTTCCGTCATTAACAGTTTTATAACACCAGGCAACAGGAGGGCTTAATGGTGAAAAAAACTTTATTCGTACTAACATTTTTTATGGCTGTTATGCTTTACGTATCTGCATTCGCAGCCTCTTATGATGTAAAGCAGCTTAACGGCAAGATCAAAGTGGACTTCCTTGAACAGTTCCGCGTGGAAACATGGTCAACCTTTGATACAAAGGCTGGCCCCGCTGATGCTGACCAAAACTATACCTTTGCATCCAGCAAAATGCGCCTGGGTGCAGGCTTTTTCACAGACTATGTAGATGCCTATGCCCAGCTTCACTGGACACAATTCTTCGGGCTTCCAGACAATGCAATTTATGGTACAGGCGGACTGTACTACGGCGCCAACAACGGGAGTTGCAACGTGGGTTACGCGGGAGTAAGCCAGGCATGGATTCGCGGTAAAGCCCCCTGGGTTCCAGGCCTTAGTGCCAGGTTTGGCCGGGTCAAGCTGAACGGCGGGCTTGAGGCAAACACCCTTCCCCACAACAAGACACTGGCATGGCTCAGAAAAAAACGCATCTCCCAGAGGATGCTGGGTGCTTTTGAATGGTCAAGGGTAGGCCGTTCCTACGATGGCTTTGACGCTGCCTACGATACACCTACATGGAATATCACAACCACATTTTCTCATCCAAGGCCAGGTGGATTCCATCTGAACATCATGGACACATCTGAAGATGGTTACACTACAGATGATATTGACATTGCCACGGTCACATTAACCATGAAGGATACTTTGTATGCCGGAATTGACGCCCAGGCATTCTACTACTATTACAATGACCACCGTGGAGTAACAAGCGGCATTGCCAAGGAGGCTGAGGTCAGCTCCTTTGGAGCCAACATCCTTTACAATACACCGAAAATAGGCCCTGGTGCATTTGACCTCCTGTTCTGGGGAGTATTCCAGGATGGTGTATGGACACCTCAGACCGGCTCCCGCCAGGACCAGAACGGCTATGCCCTGGCATTTGAGGGCGGCTACAAGTTCCAGGACATAATGTGGCAGCCCTGGGTCCGCATGGGATACTTCTATGGTTCAGGTGACGGTGATCCTGATGACAACGATCACGACACATTCTTCCAGATGATCCCCACACTGCGCATCTATGCCATGACACCGTTCTATAACCTGATGAACACCAAGTACTTCTTTGGACAGGTTATGTTCAAGCCTTGGGAGAAGTTGACTGTACGCACAGATGTTACCAAGCTTAACCTTACCAACTCAAATGATGGATGGTACCAGGGCTCAGGTATGACCCAGGCCAATTCATTTGGCTATGGTGCAAAAACAGCTCATGTTGGAACAGGACACGACTCACTTGGAACCATGTGGGATCTCTCATTTTTCTTTAAAGATCTTTACAAATACCAGGGCGCATCCCTGGGACTTAACCTCTACTACAGCCATGTCTTTGGCGATAATGTAATCGAGGATAACTACGACGACAGAAAGGATATGGATTTCTTCTATATGGAAGCAATCATTAAGTTTTAGAATCTTTCTAAACCGAGCCGGCTTCCATGCCGGCTTTTTTTATGCGCCAGGCTGCTGAAACAGCAGGGTGCAAAAATAACTGGAGGCTGGTTGTGAAAAAGAATACTTACTGCACAGTGTTAGCCTGCATACTCCTTGCCGTTATGGCAGGTTGCGCAGGCACCAACCATGAAAAGGCGGCATTAACTGCTTCAAACAGTGGCCAACACCCCGAACTTACTGAGCAGGAAAAACTTACTCCATGCTCATCCTGTCACCAGGAGGTGACTCCGGAGATTTACCAGCAGTGGTATAATTCCCGCCACGGCCTTGACCAGGTCAAGTGTTTCCAATGTCACGGAACTTTTGAAGCCTTAAAGGTTGTGCCAGACGAAACCACCTGCGCCGCGTGTCACAATGCCCAGTTTCAGCATTCTCCCAAGGGAAAAAGCTGTTGGGATTGTCATCCAGCACACGGTTTCAGTGCTCACAGGTAAAGAAGGAGGTTTGACATGGGGCTTTCAAGAAGAGAGTTTATCAAGAGGACAGCCGCTCTAACTGCGGCATCATACGTGGGCATGAACCTGCCCATCAAGGAATCAGGAAAGGCTGAAGCATCAGATGGCACCACTTGGCACAGGGGCACCTGCAGGCTCTGCGGTACAGGTTGCAGGGTGGACCTTGGCGTCAAGAATGGAAAGGCAGTAGCGCTGAGGGGCGTAACAGACTCACGTACCAACATGGGTTATCTCTGCATGAAGGGCATGCTGTTTTACAAGCTCATGGGCCATCCGGACCGCCTTACCAAACCCCTTTACAGGGCAAGCAAATCCGAACCATTCAAGGAGATATCCTGGGATGAAGCACTTGATATTGCAAGCAAAAAATTTGCAGAGTCTGTAAAAAAATATGGAAATGATTCTGTTGCCTACTACGGTTCAGGCCAGGCCCTTACCGAGGAGACCTACATATTCCAGAAGGTAATGCGCGCAGGACTCCAGACAAACAACGTGGAGGGCAACCCCCGGCTCTGCATGGCAAGCGCAGTTGGCGGCTACATCACCTCCTTTGGAGCAGATGAGCCTATAGGCTCCTATGCCAACCTGGAGCTTGCCAAATGCTTTTTCATAATCGGCAGTAATACCGCAGAAGCCCATCCTGTGCTGTTCAGAAGGATCATGCGGCGAAAGCTTGATCACAAGGATGAGGTCAAGGTCATAAATGCTGATCCCCGGGTCTCCCCCACCTCGAGGATTGCAGACATGCACCTGCAGTTTCTCCCTGGAACTGACCTTGCCATGCTCCATGCAATGGCTTATGTAATCATTGAAGAAGGCCTTACAGATAAAGACTTTATTGAGAATTATGCGGTTTTCCGCATTGGAAAGGATAAAAAACAGGTGGATTTTGAGGAGTACAAAAAATTCCTCAAGGATTACACACCTGAAAAGGCAAGCCGGATCTGCGGCGGCAACATCACTCCTGACAAGATAAGAACTGTAGCCCGTTGGTTTGCCACATCCGGCGGCACTGTAAGCCTGTGGACAATGGGCATTAACCAGCGTAAACGGGGCGTGTGGGCAAACAATCTCATCCATAACCTCCACATCATTACCGGACAGCTCTGCAAGCCCGGGGCGGACAGCCTCTCACTGACTGGTCAGCCAAACGCATGCGGTGGTGTGCGTGAGGGAGGAGGGCTCTGCCACATACTGCCTGCCCACAGACTTGTTAAAAAGGACAAGCTGCGTCACCAGGTTGAGGACCTTTGGGGTGTTCCCAGAGGCCGCATTCCCCCGAAACCCGGCTATCACACCATGGCCATGTTTACAGCCGTAAACCAGGGAAAGATAAAGGCAATGTGGGTAAACTGCACAAGCCCTGCCCAGAGTCTCCCCAATTGCGACCTGTACAACAAGGGCCTTGCCAGGGAGGATTTCTTCCTTATTGTAACTGATATTTTCCCCACCAGGACCACTGAATATGCCAACCTGATACTTCCCACCGCCTTCCATTTTGAGAAGACAGGTGTTTATGGTTGTACAGAGCGGCGTTCACAACTTACCAAAAAGGCAGTTAATGCACCAGGAGAGGCAAAGCCTGAGGTCTGGATCGTGAGGGAGTGGGCAAAGAGGCTTGCCAGAGACCTTAATGACCCGATAATTGCCAGGACTGTTGCACCCTTTGACGGACTTGAGGAGGACTTTGCACTACCAGAGGCAATCTGGAATGAGTACTCCCAGAAACTCACCAAGGGCCGTGACAATGATCTCAGAGGTGCCACCTATGAAGTGCTTTCCCAGATGGCAGATGGGGTCCAGTGGCCGGCACCCACCAGGGAATTTGCGCTGAAAGGCGGAACTGTCATCAAATTTGTCAAGGGATATGACCCCCTTGCGACTGAACACTCCAAGGATAATAAGCCGTATCAGTTCTATGGGCCTGCACACCCGGACAGGAAACTCTGGGTATGGCTGCGTCCCTACAAGGGTCCGGAAGAGATGCCGGATCTGGAGTATCCATTCTACCTGTCCACTGGCCGTGTTATTGACCACTGGCACACCAGCTCCATGACAGGAAGGATCACCGAGCTTATGCGTGCCAATCCCTACGCATATATCGAGATCAATCCTGAAGATGCCAAAAGGCTTGGCATCAAGCCCGGAGACATGATCGAGGTGGAATCAAGACGCGGCAAAAACCTGCTTCCTGCAAAGGTTTACGAAGGCCCGGTGAAGGGTATGGTATTTGTTTACTGGTATGATCAGGCAGAGAGCCGCATGATTAACAAGGTGACCAAGGATGCCTATGACCCGGGCTCCAAGGAACCCGAGTTCAAGATATGCGCATGCAGGATAAGGCGCAAATCTGGACCTGAACCTTTGAAGCCTTTCCTTGTTGAGCTATAGATGATACAGGGTATATATAATAGATGTACATTTTTCAGGGGCGTTTATCGCCCCTGATTAGTGTAGAACCATACCATTCATTAACCACTAAGACATAAGCTCCAACCTAGATTGAGCGTTTCAAAATCTGGAAAATTATTTTTTCAACGAAATTAAAAGGAGTTATGTTGATTATAGCTTTCCAGTTTTGAAACGCTCAATCTATGTCCAAATAGTTTTGACGAGATTTTTTTACGCACAGGAAGCCCTATGAAATCCGGAACTCTTTTATCTTCAACTATCCCTGTTATCTTCTTCGCCCTGATTTTTCTTGCAGGTTGTGCACAACATAATCAGCCTTACAACCCTGACTTTAACTTCAAACACATAAAGGCAGAACAATGTGATGAATTCTGGTTGAGCTTTGAGCGGCTTGTAAAGGATGAGGACGCAAGGTGTTCAGAGTTGATTCAGATAGACGGGTTTCCATACCTCAGGGGTACGGACCAACTCATCAGTACCGGCCTTGAGCTGAAGGATAAAAAGGCAAGGGCAAGATGGCTTGAGATGATGCGCACAGCAGACATGCAGGCCCGTTACCGTGAACTTGACACACTGTCTGACAACGCCTGGGCACTGCTTTGCAGTGAGGCAAACATCTACAACTGTGAGGCTGGGCGGCTAAAAGCCTTTACTGCCAGGTGCTCTGCACTTCTTCTTGGTGATGAAAGGTTAAATCCCGACTTTTATGAAACACTGCACAATGCCGCATCCGGGGCTTTATCACGAGGATACCCTGAGGAAGGACGCAAATGTTTCCAGGACCGTAACACCCTGGATGGTACACTCCCGGACAATATCCTCAAGGCACTTACCGATCCTGACAGTGGTTACAGAGGAGGGGCGTCTCTTAAACGCAGGGTCAACACAATGAAATCTTTAACTTCTGGAGGACAAACATCTACAGGAAATATAAAGTAAATTGTGTATATTCAGTGTAGTGAATGGTCTTGTTTTGGAGTGACTATGAAGAATTTCGTAGTTTTTCTTGGCGAAGTGCAGCCCTAAAAATCGCGTCTGTCTGAACGAGGGACGAGCGAGTTTAGCGATTTTGGCGGAGCGAGCCTTAGAAAAACAAGAAATTCTTTACCGGAACGGAAAAACAAGATCATTCACGTACCCTCATTCTCGTTAATACGCTGAACATTTACGTAAATTTTAGCTTGCCCCGCACCAACAGGAACCAAAAAAGTACGGTATTATACAGATACACTTTCAAAAATACGGAGACTTCCCAAACATGCCAATAGCCGGATTTGTAATAACAGTAATGCCGGAAGATATTCATAAGGTTACAGAGACACTGGGCTCCATGAAGAATGTGGAACTTCACGGTGATGACGGCAAGGGAAACATTATCGCCGTTCTTGACACCGAAACATCTGAAGACATGGATAAACTTGTAAAAGATATTAACCGTGTTGATGGTGTGCTGTCAGCAGGGCTTACATATTTTAATGCAGAAGATGAAGTTGAGCGCATGGACAGGGGCGAATTTGTTCCATCCCGCTCATTCGGAAACAAACCCCTTTTCCCGGAGTAATTATGGAACGGCGTGAATTCCTGAAAGGCCTTATCCTTCCCATTGCAGCAACTGCGCTGCCTGTTTCCCCAGTCAGAGCCAGTCTCTTCCAATCTCCAATAAAAACAAATGTACTGCGTCCCCCTGGGGCAGTTCCTGAAAGCCTATTTGCCTCCAAGTGTATTCGCTGCGGCAGGTGTGCCGAGGTCTGCCCTTACAGATCCATTGTCCCCCGTGACTTTCTGGAAACCGGTGTCAATGCAGGGACCCCGCTGATAGATGTAACCAAGGTGCCCTGCTACCTGTGCATGAAGTGTGTTGAGGTCTGTCCTACCGGCACGTTAAGACCCATTGCCCAACAGGAGACCAGGATGGGGCTTGCAGTCATAGACAGGTATGCGTGCATGACCTGGCAGGAAGGTGAGTTCATGCTCTGCCGCACGTGCTACAACGTCTGCCCCTTTAAGGAAAAGGCAATCAAGCTGGATGAGCTAAGACCGGTGATAATCGAGGAGTACTGTACGGGATGCGGGCTGTGCACTCATGGCTGCCCTGTGACGCTTGAAAATGGCAAAAAGGCGGTAAATATCGAGCCCATTTATGCATTTGGCAAGGTCAGGAAAGAATAATGAATGAGAAAACCAAGACTTCAAAGTACCGGCCAATCAGGTTCTTCATACTCCTGTGTGCAACCCTTCTGATAATTGCAGTACCCATACTTAACAACAGGTTTCAGTTTACATTCATACAGGGGTGGTATCAGTCCATCAGCATAGGAAACCTGTGGTTTGTATCTCCATTGGAGGGACTTGAGAGCATACTTACCTCTCGGATGCTCTATGGCCCCTTGCTTGTGGGAATGGCCATTCCCGTGCTTGTTGCATTTCTTCTGGGGCGTGTCTTCTGTGCGTGGATTTGCCCAATCAGTTTTCTCTCCGAGGTAACTGACTGGTTTATCAGAATTTTAAGCAGAAAAAAATACAGAAAGACCAGGATCATACTTCCACGGCGCATGCTGTGGGCATCCCTTGTCAGCGAAATAGCCCTTGCCATGATTGCAGGAGTGCCAATTTTTGTATTCCTCTCACCTCCAGGCCTTGTGGGCAGGGAGTTGATGATGGTCATTCTGTTTAAGACAGTTGCAGTGGAAGGGGTAATTGTCCTCGCTGTAATGGCAATGCACCTGCTCTCCCCAAGGCTATTCTGCCGCCATCTCTGTCCGCTTGGCGGGCTTCTGGGCTGTATTGGTGCAAAAAGACGGCTTTACGTAGAGTTCAACGTGGAAAACTGCATAAAATGCGGGATGTGCTCAAAAGCATGCCCGCTGGCACTTGATCCAAAAAACGGACAGGCATTATCTGCCTATTGCTGGAACTGCGGCGACTGTATTGATTCATGCAAAACGGAGGCGCTTTCCTTCAAATGGCGGGAGATAAAAGTTAATGACGAAAACACCAACCATAAGGTAAACGTAAAGTCAAATCATTCTCACCAGAATCCTGTCAGCCACAGTCTGTAGCCTGCCACGCAAATAATCCATTTACTGCCCTCGACAACGTGGACAGGGATGTTATTTTGTGCCTATGCAGATAACTGATGAAAAATGGATGCGGGTTGCCCTGGATCAGGCAGCATCAGCACTTTCAAACGGGGAATTCCCTGTGGGCTGCGTGCTTGTAAATAATGACCGATTGGTTGGCAGTGGTGCTCGCATGTCCAGTGCTGGCACTGAGGCAAATGAGCTTGACCATGCAGAGATCATTGCACTGCGGGACTGGCTTGATGGCGGAAAACAGGGAGCAGGAGAACAGATCACCGCATATGTAACCCTTGAGCCCTGCTTCATGTGCCTTGGGGCACTTATGATAAACGGGATAAGCCGCATTGTATTTGCATACGAGGATGTAATGGGCGGGGCATGCGGTACTGACTTTTCAAGGCCCCTTACAAAATACAAATCCCTTCTTTCAAAAAGAGATGCCGCAGATCATATCTATACCAGGTACAGGCAAGGGGCATCAGAGACTGAAATCATAGGCGGCTTTATGCGAACAGAGGCATTATGGCTCTTTTACGATTTTTTCAGCAATGAATCATGCACATACCTCAACGACACCTTGCTTGCCCGCTATACACTTGAACAGGGCACATGATTAAACATCACAAGATGACTATCCAACAAGACATTACATCTACCAAAACCAGGGTGGCAGGCTCAAGAACTGTTGAGTTTCAGCCAGGAACCCGCAACATCTTCTTTCACATCCTTACAAAGTGCAATCTCAGGTGCATGCACTGTTACATAAACCCTGAACAGCACGGCACACAAACCCTGGATGCAGAAACAATAGCGGCATGGCTGCGCCTTTTTGTAAAGGGAAGTGACTTTCTTGAAAACCGGGGAGTGGCTGCGGATAACGTGCCTGAAAAGACAAATGTAATATTCCTTGGCGGTGAACCCACCCTTAACCCTGCCCTGGCTCAGGGCATAAAAGAGGCCCGGAGCCTTGGTTACGGCTCTATTACCGTTGATACAAACGGTTATCTTTTCAACAATATTCTTAATTCTGTAACCCCAGATGATGTGGACTTTTTCAGCTTCAGCCTGGACGGGTCATCACCTGAACATAATGATCCAATCCGGGGAAAGGGCAGCTTTGAAAAATGCACAGGCGGTATCCTTGAGGCTGTGAACAGGGGCTTCAGGGTAAGCTCCATCTTTACGGCAAGCGCCAGAAACATTGATGACCTGCCCAACATGCCTGATCTCCTTTACAAACTTGGCGTCAGGCGTTTTTTCATACAGGTTATTGGCATAAGGGGGAATCCTGCAAAAAAGGGGGGAGAGGCCCTGCAGCTTGACAGGGACAGGTGGGAGGCAATTGTGCCTGGTGTTGCCAGGAGGTGTGCCGAGCTTGGGATGCATGTCACCTGGCCTAGTGTCTTTGTACCTCAAGGCAGGGAATTTGCCTGTGCCGGACTTGTTGCAGACAACTATTTTGTCTTTCCAAATGGCAGGGTCTATACCTGCCCCCTGTGCGAAGATTATCCCATCCACTCCTATGAAATAGAAAATGGTCAACTGAAGAAGATGCCTCCCATAAACGAACAACAGCTTTATGGACTGAATATACCGGAGGGATGTGTGATGAACCGGATACTTCAACCGGGAAATATCCGCTACACACCTGATGGCAAGCCTGTTGACCGTATTGCATGCTGCATGCTCAAGGAGGAGCTTGTTGTTTAGGTGGTTGGCCCAAAATAAATTGGCTATTTCGCATCTCATCTTCAGACCATCCTGATCAGAACTTCAATCATCAAATCCTCAATAATACCGGCTACGTCTGCGGTTTTGTTCGATGCCTCTTAAACCAAATCTAGGCATGCCCTCATCCAGATCTTTTTTGGACAGCACCCTTAATTGAGCATACTCCTCAACTAAACAGCAAGCAAAATAAAATTCCTCTTCCAGGCTGCAACGGGAAAAAGACCACACGTCAAACGACATTGAAGGGCAAATTTTTGGAGGCTTTCATGTGGAGGAAGTGGCATATAGGCATATATCTATCGATAGTTTTACTCCACTTTAAGGATAGCCAGCAAAGGTATCTGGTATGACTGAATTATAATAAATAGATTTGCTCCGCAAAATCGGTGACAAATAATATATCCTTAATTGAGCGATTGACATATTTGGTGCATATCCGCGAAAGAGAATTACCATAATAGTCGGCTATATAGGAATTTCTCTGCAAAGTAGATGCGGTAAATACGGCAATACAGAAGAGTTCCAAAACTGAGAAACTATAATCGATATAACTTCTTTGAATTTCGTTGGAAAACCAATTTTTCAAATTTCAAAATACTCAATATAGGTTTGGTTAGAGCTGGCAAACTAATACCTTATCTAAATTTTATCTTGCATTTTGTGTCTTATAGCGTATTTTGTGTGTTATATTTATAAAATTCGTGTTACGAACAATCAATTTATTACAACTTACATGTCGGACATTAAAGGAGTCCTAAATGTTATTTCTTTCAGGGAATATTTTGGCGAACGTATTTTTTTGATAATTAACCGGCCAACGCATAGCACTTGTAGCACTTGCGGGACCGCCACGAAAAGGAGGTGATATAACCCAAAAACAAAAAGGCAGCCAGCTCCGGCCAAGGATCACAGGCTGCCTTGGATACAGAAACACCCTGCTACTTAAGTAGAGAGGCTTCAAATCTTCTTATATCATCGAAGCCTCTCCACGTCAAACAGCAACATTCCTGTTGTTTCTTCAAGTTAAATGCATAACAGCGCAGTGCCGCACTGCGAACAGATGTTCTGCGTCTCTAAAGAAACAACATACAAACCTTATTTTACTATGCACTAAGAGGAGAGTGTTATGAATAGAGCGTGGTTGATTATTTTAGCCTCATTTTTTTTATATGGCGTGGCTTCTGCTCATGATTACTGGATTATCCCGGAAGACTTCCAACCTGCTGAAAGTTCACTTTTAAATGCCACGTTTGGATGTAGCCATACTTATTTTATGTCCGAAGAAATTCCTGATATTACGAAATTTGCAATAATGATGCATACGCCAGGAGGCAGAGAATTCCCTCTTGCTCTGTCACGAGTCAATCACAAGGCTGCTACCATACCTGTTCCTATTCTTGGTAAAGGAACATACGTCATAAGCGCATCTAGCATTATGCCATCTTACTGGACTTCAACCAGAAAAGGATGGGTGCCATTACCAAAGACCAGCGTGAAAAATGTAATAAAGGGGGGGAAGTATTTTAAGTCAATAAAGACCTTTCTTACAGCAGTAAGCCCTTCTGACTCATTCAAAAAAAATTTTGGGTACAGAATAGAACTCATACCCCAAAAGAACCCAACAGCCTTGAAACCCGGAGAGGAACTGCCGCTTGTTGCATTTTATAACGGTAAGCCATTAGCAGGTGCAACTATTTTCGGCCTGTTTGAAGGTTTCAATTCAAAGGAACATGAAACCTTCCCAATTGATGAACAAACCGATGAGCAAGGTGAAGCAACTGTTAAATTGGATAAGCCTGGAACATGGCTTATTGGGGTGAAATATCAATTCAATACCCCTAATGATCCAGACGCGGATTATGAAAATAATCGGGCCTATATCATGTTCAAGATAGAGGATACTGCTCGATAATGGATTGGAGGAGGGAAAAAGTGAACAAGATATTCATCAATATATGCATGATAACTTTACTAATGATCCCTTTTCCCGTTGAGGTTCTAGGCGAGGAAACAGATGATAATTTCATAGAACTTCATGAGATTACGGTGAAGGGAGAGGCCACACCTTATTTTTTAAATGCAGGAACTGTTAATACTCTAACTTCTGATAAAATTGAAGATCTGAACATAAACAGAACTTCTGATCTACTGAAGTCAATTCCTGGTGTTTCTATAGGCAACTATAATCAAGGCGGAGTGGCCAACAGTTTTTCAATGAGGGGATTTAGAAGCTGTGGCCACGGAGGAGACGCAGCAGTATATATTGACGGCATACCGCTGAATGAAGGTGAATCTCACGCTGATGGGTATGCTGACATGAATGTTATAATTCCCTTGGAAATATCAAGACTTGATGTTTATAAAGGACCATCTTCTGTACTATATGGAAATTTTGCAAGGGCCGGAACCCTTTCTTTTCACACCAAAAAAAGAGGGACCTATGACCTACTTCATTTTAAATACGGCTCCTATGAAACTACCGATATTCAGGGGGCTTATGGTGGAAAACTGGACATAGGGTCAGACCTTTTTAACAATTCGGCATTTCAGTTCTACATGACCGACGGCTATCAGGAAAATTCCAGATGGCTAAAAGGAAATTTTTCAACAAGGTTTTCTTACGACATCTCAGATAAATTGGACGCCGCGGTTTCATGGTTCGGACTGGGATGCACCTGGCTATATTCCCAAGGAACAATTCGAAGATGAAGACTGGGCAAAAAAACAGGCTGTCAATGCCGAAGATGATGGCGGTAACAAGAGATTCTATACTCAGAGGATAGACCTTGGCTACAACCTTTCCGACTCTTTCAGATTTCTTTACTGGGGTTATACTACACAGCAGGATTTTACCCGCTTTGCCAAATTCGGATACAGTGCAGGGGGTCAAACTGAAAGAAATTACGATCGGAAGGTATATGGAACAGGTGGCAGTATCAATTTTGATACAAACATCTACTCTATTCCTGTTATAGGGGTTGCAGGGGCAGAATATTATCATGAAAAAACTGACTGGCTGCGATGGAATACAAGTAATCGGGTTAGAATTTCAAAGACCCAAGACAGAAAATTTCTGATAAATACTTTATCACTATTCGGGAAGTTGGATGTGAATTTATCGCGTTACTTCAGACCGAATATAGGTTTACGCTATGACGATTTTGGAGGAAGTTACAAAAACAATGATCCGGGAAGCACTGACTTCAAGCATGACATGAACGATTACAGCTCCTTAAGTCCCAAAATGGGATTTACTTCCCAGTTGTTTGATACTTTATCCATGCGCGCCAGTTATTCTGAAGGATTTGCTCTTCCAAAGGGTGAGGCAAAATATGATCCTGACATAAATGTAGATCCCGTTAAAGTCAAACAGTATGAAATAGGGTGGACATATAAGCCCTGGAACATACTCACGTTCGACATAGCCCTTTATATTCTTGATACAAAAAATGAGATACTTGAAGATCCACCTGGATCTGGAGAATACACCAATGTCGGCGACACAAGACGAAAGGGACTGGAACTGTCCACAAAATTTCAACCTGTAACAGGCCTAGATTTTTTTGCAGATGCGTCGTTTATTGATACAAATATCAGAAAAAATCCTGATGAGTCACTGGAAGGGAAGGATGTGCGTGGCGTTCCCAAAAATGTAATCAATATGGGTGCCAAATACATGTTTCCGTGGGGTTTGAGCGTAAGGGCCAAATGGAGGCACGTGGGCAAATATTATATAGACAGTTTAAATCTTTATACTTATGACGGGTATGATACTGTTGATACATCCTTAAATTATATTATCAACGATAAAAAGGGACGTGAATACGATATTTCCTTTATGGTGGATAACGTATTCGATGAACATTACAGTCAGGCAGTATGGTACGGTTATGGTACGGCAAATTATGCCGTTTCATGGCCACGTACCTTTTGGGGAAGGATCCTTATCAAATGGTAAGCAGTAAAGTGTGCCACCAGCAATGTAATGTACAGAGCCAATATAAATTAATACAGCAGATATTTTAACATTTTTTAACAGCCAAAAAGTAATAAAAATCACATCCGGTATTTAATTTTCATGTCATGTATATGAAAGATGAACTGAAAATAATACCTGCCTGAAAACTTTCACCATATTCACCCCGTAACAAGGGGAGATGAAAATCATCTGAAAAGAATCAGGAACCCCGGATCAATAACTTAATTGGTCCGGGGTTTTTTGCCACAATTCGAAAAATGCCATGCTATAACAACTTCGCCAGAACCGCCTGCATATCCGGCGGAAGAGGCACTTCCCATTCCACTGTCTCACCTGTTCCTGGATGCTTGACACGAAGATATGCAGCATGAAGCATCTGACGGGTGATCTTCACACTCTTTCCCTGTAACTTTATAATAGCGGGGCCGCCGTACAGGGAATCCCCCAGCAGGGGATGGCCAATTGATGCCATGTGTACACGTATCTGGTGAGTCCTTCCGGTAACTATCCTTGCCTCAATAAGGGACGCCCCCTTTAACTCTTTAAGCACCTTCCAGTGGGTCACTGCCTCCCTGCCGTTTCTGACATTTGCTGCCATCTTCTTCCTGTGGACAGGATGCCTGCCCACAGGGGCGTCAATGGTGCCGCTCTTATTCCTCAGGTGCCCGGCCACAATGGCAACATACCTTTTTGAAGTCGTCCGTTCTGCAAACTGACTTACAAGGGAGTGGTGTGCCACGCTGTTCTTGGCAATAATTATCAGCCCTGAGGTGTCCATGTCCAGCCGGTGAACAATTCCTGGCCTCAGCGCATCTCCAATGCCTGCAAGGTCGCTGCAATGGTGCAGCAATGCGTGAACAAGTGTCCCGGATTCATGCCCTGCTCCCGGATGCACCACCGTTCCGGCAGGCTTGTTTATGACAATTAAATCCTGATCTTCAAATACTATGTCAAGCGGGACGGCTTCCGGTTCAAGAGAGAGGGGCTTGGGTGCAGGTACGTTTACAGCCACCTCATCACCCTCAGAAATGCGGGTGCGGGGGACCATAACCGTGGCCCCGTTTACCAGCACCCTGCCCTCCTTTATGTAACGCTGGAGGCGGGTACGGGATATTTCCGGACTCCTGGATGAAAGAAAACGATCAAGACGCACTCCTGCATCTTCAGGCGAGGCATGGAAAATCATGTGAGAGAGACAAAAGACAAGCGGGCACAGGGCCCGCTCACAAGTGATGATCAGATGGCAAGATTTGCGTCAGGAATGGGGACATCCAGGGGATCAACATTAACAGTGGCAGGCCCACCGAATATCTCCTCGATTTCCTTCTCTATTTCAGATTCCTTCAGGTCTCTTGCTATGGAAAGCTCTTTTATTAGCAGCCCCCGGGCCGTATCCATCATCTTTTTCTCACCAAAGGACAGGGGCTTATCCATCTGCAGAATATACAGGTCTCTCAAAACAACAGCCAGATCAAAAATTGAGCCTGTCTTGATCTTTTCCATATACTCCCTGTAACGACGATTCCATGTCTGGGTTGTAAACTCCACGTCTTTTTTCTTGAGGATGGAGTAAACCTTCTCGACCTCCTCATCAGAAATGATGTTGCGCAGGCCGACATTTTCAGCATTATTCTGGGGAATCATGATCTTCATGTCGTTATCCAGAATACGCATTATATAAAAAAGCTGTGTAACTCCCCCTATGGTCTTCTCCTCAATGGCCTCTATGCGTCCTACACCGTGCGCAGGATAAACTGCCAGATCATTTACCTTGAACATACATCTCTCCATGAAATTAGGCGGTCCATTACTATGACCTAGATTGAGCCATTGTCGTATTTGCTGTATATCCGCGAAAGAGGAATTTTCCATAATAGTCGGCTATATGGGAATTCCTCTGACAAAGGAGATGCAGTAAATACGGCAATCCCGAAGGGTTTCAAAACTGGAAAGCTGAAATCAATCTAAATCCTTTTAATTTCACTGACAAAACAATTTTCCAGATTTTGAAACGCTCAATTTAGGTATGAACAAAAACAGACGAACCTTACAAATTTTATGCCCTTTTGCGGCAATAATTTGGGATTATAACATATTTTTCCGTTTCAAAAAAGAGGGGAAACAGGTCTTGGCAACCTGTTTGGAGAGGTTCCAACCACTCACGTTCAAATTGCAGGGGCGGCTATTCAAACATCCCATGCCTGCGCATAACCCAAACTCCTGCCAGGGCAACGGTACTCTCTGTAAGAAGAGGGGCAAGGAAGCCTGGAACTGCCCCGGAAATGCCCAGGGTCATGGCAATATTCCACAGGACCCAGGCAGAAAGCCCTATTGCCATTCCAAGACCAAAACTCATGGACAATGCCCCCTTGATGCGGGAAATAGTAAGTGGCAAGCCCACCATCAGCAGGAGCACGCTTAGAAAGGGATAGAGAATGTGGCCCCATAGCCTGGTTTCAAGCTCACCGCATGGGAGCCCCTCCATGCGCATATGGTGGACTGCAGCAGCCAGGGTTACAACATCCATCTGATCTGCAGGCTTTTTCACAGAAACAAAATCGGCTGGCACATACGGAAGTTTCTGCGCCATGATTTCAAAAAATTTCACATTTGCAGCGTCATCTCCTCTGGCAGTAATCCCTTGTTCGAAATTCCACATACCGTTTTCAAATGACGCCTTTCGTGCAGCTATCATCTTTTGAAGCGAATAGTCCGGCTCAAAGAAATACCACATTACATTTCCAAGACTTGAGGCATCAGGTGACAGGACCTCTGCTTTGAGGATGCTAGCTGATCCACGAAAAAAAAGCTGAGAACCAATGAGAGTGCCCCTGCTTCCGCCTGGCGAGATAACAGACTCCTTGATTACCGCAGCTTTGCTGTTTGCCTGGGGAATCAAAAATAGATACATGCCAAGGAGCAAAAAAGAGACTGCAATGGCTGTAAAAAAAAAGGGCATTGCAATGGTACGAGGAGAGATTCCTGATGATCGAAGAGCAAGCATCTCCATATTTTTGGTTATAAGCATGGTACTTAAAAGTCCTGCAAGAAGTATGGAAAGGGGGGCAAGCTCGTAAACAAGGCCAGGAACAAGGAGCAGAAAATATTTTACCATAAGGGCTGTATCTGCCCCAGCCGACAGGAATTCGTCCACATTTTCAATGAAGTGCACAAGCAGATAAATACCGGTAAGACCCGGTATTGTGATACTCATCATCACACAGAAAAGACGAATAAGATAGCGGTCCAGTATTGTCACCTTCTATCTCCTGCCCCCCTCCATGGAGATCATCTTTCTTATCAAAAATATCACAGCCACAGCTCCTGCCACATTGGGCACCCACATGGCAGCCTCCGGCGGCACAATGCCGTTTTTTGATATGTTTGCACAAAGCTCCATAAGCACGTAGTAACACAAAAATGCCGCAAGCCCTATGGCAACACCGCCTGAAAGACCGCTCCTTCCAAAAAGACAGCCAAGGGGTACAGCCATGAGTCCAAGGATAAGGACACCACAGGGTATGGCAAACCTCTTCTGAAGCTCTATCCGGTAATCTATCCGGCGGTCAGGCCTGGCTCCTCCCTCATACGCCATCTTGTACAGCTCAGGGACGCTCATCTGCCCCCTGCTTCGCCTTCCACTGTCTTCAGGAAGGCGCAATTTCAGAACATATTTATCAAAATGCAGATAATCCATGCTGGACTGGTCTGAATCCACAATGGTCATGACTCCGCTGTTAAGCACAAGCACTGCGGATGATCCGGTCTCATCCGGGACAAGCGTGCCATTTCTGGCAAGGATGTTGTTTGCCAACCCGTCTTTTCGCTGATCACTGATAAACACTCCCTTAAACTTTTTGCGGTCATCACTGCTCCTGTCAACATAAAACGTAAGCCCCCTCATTGGATTGAAGAATGTACGTTCCGGAAGGCCCCTGGCAAGGATTTTTTCTGTGATTTCACGGAGGAATGCCTTTGATGCAGTTTTTGAATGAGGAACAACAACAATGGTCACAAACAGGGATATTACCCAGAGAAAAATGGTGAACAGCGCCACTGGCCTGATTATCCGGCGAAAATCCACCCCACAGCAGACAAGGGCAATAATCTCGCTGTCACGTGCAAGACGCATGAACGCAAGCAGGTTTCCAAGAAGAACGGCAATGGGTATTGAGAATCCAAAAAAAGAGGGAAGAATAATGGCGGTAAAGCGCAGAAACTCAAAAATGCTGATCCCTGCCATCAAAAGCGGCTGCAGCAAGATCATCATACGTCCCAGGAGCATGAAAGCGCTTATGGCAGAAAATGCCAGGATAAATGGAGGGAGAATCTCCACTATTATCATCTTTGAAAGGATTGCTGTTCTTGTTGGAAACATGCCTGCCTTCACGCATCCTGGCTCCTGAACCTGCTTATTACCTGCTCGGCAGTCAGCCCCTGAACCATTATAGAAAATATGACCACAGTGTATGTAATGGTGATAATTGACTCCCTGTAAGGACCGGAGGGAAGTGAAAGGGCCAGGGCAACGGAGATCCCTCCCCTTAAACCCGTCCAGGTCAGCAGCTTAACCATGCTGGAGTCAAAACCTGCAATGACCAGTGGGGCTGACACACTTATCATGCGGGCAGCAAGGACCACAGGGATAGCGCATATTGCTGCTATCATCACAGATGGTTTTATATGGAGCAGCAGTATCTCCAGCCCAATCAGCACGAAAAGCACCACATTCATTAGCTCATCTGTCACAGACCAGAAATCATCAAGATGCTGCCTGGTATTGTATGACATTGCCAGACGTCTGCCATGATTGCCAATCAGTATTCCTGCACCGACCATTGCCATGGGGCCTGAAACGTGAAGGACCTCGGCCAGTGCATATCCGCCGGTTACCAGGGCAAGGGTAATCATTATCTCTGTTTCATAGGAGTCGATTGAACGCAGCATTAGAAATGCCAGGGCGCCTGCAACAATCCCCAGAGTGAACCCTCCCAGGGCCTCTCTGGCAAATAACTGCAGCACCATACCGGCAGACAGGCCGCTGCCATGCGTCTGCTCAACCAGGGTACACAAAATGGAAAAGATAACAACTCCAACCCCGTCATTAAGAAGAGACTCACCGGTAATAAGCACCTCTACATCCGGCCTTGCCCCTATCTTTTTCATTATTGCCATCACAGATACTGGATCAGTTGGGGAAATCAGGGCGCCAAAGAGCATGCAATAGACAAATGGAATGGAAAGTCCGGCGAGCGCAAAAACAAAATAGCTGAAGATGCCAACAATAACAGTGGAAAGAATCACCCCCACTGAGGCCAGCCCAAGGACCATCCATTTCTGCTCAAGGAGATCTGCAAGGTTAACGTGAAGGGCACCTGCAAAGACAAGAAAGCTCAACATTCCGTGCAGGAGGGTGTGCTCCAGGGGGATAGATGCAATGATCTCAGATGCGGATGAGCGCAAATCAAGGCCAAAATGACTGGCCAGTATAATTGCCAGCGATGCCAGCAGGGCTATTGTCATAACCCCTACCACACGGGGAAACTTCAGAAAACGAACATTAATATAGCTGAAAACCGCTGCAAGTGTGAGAACAACGGCTAATACATGAAATAGTCCCATTGACATAGTATATCATAAAAAATGGACAATACGTTGAAAAACACGAAATTATTTACCCTTCACGAAGAACAGGACCATCCACGAAGCTTGGCAGGTTAATACGCTGAACAGAGATACAGAATTATAAACCAGGAATATAAAGCCGAAAAGCCCGAAGAATTAAAAAAGGGGCAGCTTAATCAAGCCATGCCCCTTGAATTTACTGGCCCGCCCAGCGCGACTCGAACACGCAACCTGTGGATTAGAAGTCCACTGCTCTATCCAGTTGAGCTATGGGCGGAAAAGAAACCGTAGTACTGCGAAGCGATGCAGTACATCTGCATGTCGGCAATGTATAACCTACTGATATATGCGTTGTAAAGTGAAAATTTGGACGGATTACTGCCCATCAGCCACCCGGAGTCAAGACAATACCTGAGCATTAAGCCCACCCTTGCTGCCAAGCACAATGTAATGATAAAATTTATCTACACGCCTCTGAAGCTCATCAAGATTTCCATCATTATGAATGATATAATCGGCCAGAGGCTCTTTTTCTTCCAACGGCATCTGCAGTTTCATCCATTGTTCTGCTGTCTTCCTGTCAACCCCATTTCTCTTCATTATTCGACTTATACAAACTGGCTCAGGGGCAACAACAAGGCAGTTTATGTCAAAAAAAGTATGCCACCCCACCTCAAACAGTAGCGGGACCTCAACAACTGCGACAGCTTCACCGTGTGCAGCAAACTGCCTCAGCTCCTTATCAAGTTCCTCTAATACAAGGGGATGAATTACCTGCTCAAGCACATGCCTGGCATGTTGGTCACTAAGCATCATGTCAAGCACCAACGATCTTTTCATTGTGCCATCAGGGCCTAAAATATGACCTCCCAATGCTCTACTTAAGCGTACCAAGGCTTCACTGCCAGGGGCTGTCACATTATGTGCCAGAAGGTCACAGTCAACAACAGCCAGGCCGTATCGCGCAAGGAGTCCTGTGACTGTACTTTTCCCGCAACCAAGAATACCTGTCACGGCCACACAAAGAGGAGGCCAGTTCTGCCTTGCAATCGGAGGTTCTTTTTTTGTATATGCCATTTGTATTGTATCAATTTATACTTTATATTAATTGGTTTGACAGATTAAAAGACCATCTAATCTACTGACTAATCAATATCCATATCGTCTGCCAGGCGGGGGGCTTCTGGCTGGTGGTTATATTCCGGTAGGTTAAAGAACTGCCTGCCTGCTATTTTACATGGGCTCAAATACTTTTTAGGGAGGATGCCTTTTTGCATGGCCACATGTATAAAAGGCTTACTGTGAGAGTATGTATCACAGCAACGACTGCGGGTTTTTCAAATGCTGTTTGGCTTTCCTGCTGTTTATTTTACTGATTCTACCATTAAATCAAGCACACAGCGCCAAAAATCAGGATCCCTGCGACAGGGCATGGAAACTGATTAACAATGGCATTGCGGTCTGGGACAATAGCGACAGACAGATAGAACTCTTTGAAGAGGCATTGGCACTATGCCCTGATCTTCTTGAAGCAAAACTTCGCCTTGGAAAGGTTTACAGTAACCGCGGGGAACTTGACAAGGCTGCCATAAAATTCCAAGAGATCATTACCGATGTAATGTCCAACGACTACTTCATGACGCGTCCTGGGTCAAAAGATGTCCTGCACGAGGCGATGCTATCCCTTGCCGAGGTTTACAGGTTAGAAGGCCGATTGGATGATGCAGAGGATCAATACTCAAGAACACTGCTTCTTTTTCCTCATTCACAAGCCGCCCAAAACCAGATTCAGTATGTTAAAAAAAGGCTACATCGCTACGACAATGCACTCCCTCCACGCTACAATCTACTAACCAACCCCACATTCACAAGGATTTCAGGTTTTTGTCTTCCAAAGGGGAAGTTCCTTATAGATGCACAGTACCGCTTCTGGACTCAGGACGGTTCGGTCACTACTGACATGCTTGACAACCCTGAAGCCCTATTTCCACCGGAAGAACGGGAGGTCAAAATAGACCTTTGGATTGCCGGATTACGATATGGTATCACAGATGATTTCTCAATTGGGGTCATTGGAAGATACTTCAGGAGAAAACTTAAACTTCCTGCCCGTACGTTCAGTCCTCCATTTCCATCTGCTCCTTCACTTAGCTTGGATGAAACTAATTTGAAGGTATCAGGCCTCGGAGATACTATTATTATGCTGAAATATCAACTATTGGGAAAGAGGCAAACACGTCTTTCTGTATACAACCTGCTTTCCATTCCTACAGGAGACGAACACGCGCATGACAGTGACCAGTCCATTACAAGGACAATTCCTCTTGGTTCAGGCAGTTTTGATGATACACCGGGCCTGGCATTTACCACCGCCTTTAACTCATTTATTACTAATGTTAACATTTCCTACAGGATTACGGATGGAAAAAACGTAGGCGATGAATTTAACATAGGAACTGCCCTCTCCTATTCCTACAAACATACTGTTTTCACATCCCTGGAGCTTGCATACCGATGGAGAGGCAAGGTTCGCATAAAGCAAGAAGCAGAAAATTTCACAGTTACAGAAAAAAGCACATCAACACTATTTGTGGCACCCGGACTGCAATTCATCGTTTTCCAGGGACTAAAGCTCGAAGTAGGTGTAAAGATCCCGGCCATAAAACCAGACAAGGGCTGGGCAGAAGATTATGTGTTTTCTGCGGGTATTTCCAAGGCATTTTTCTGATTTTTTTAATTCTCCTTATTTTTGAATGGTAGGCTGATAATGTGAGGAAATTTACAGAATGAGCGATTTTTTTTGCAAAGCTATAATCATTACAGCACTTCCCATTCTGTTTTTTTGCTCAGCCTGCAGCAGGCTTCCTGAAGCCCTGCTCAAAGCACCAATCCAGACAGGGACAGCATCTGAAGCACATGGCCCATGGTATGGTGAGCTCCAAAGGCCTGAAATGCAACCGCCAGATCAATACAAGCTTGATGCTGCGGAAGCTACAGTGATTTTTGAAGACAACGATATCCACCACAACAACCGGGCTGGAATAAGCATACGAGGCTCCCAGCCGATTCGTATCAGCAGATGCCGGCTGTACAATAACGGCACAGGGGGCATCCGGGCATTTTCCCAGGCGCACATATACCTTGACAACTCATCCATCCACTCAAACCGCACAGGTGGCATAGATATGCGCGAAGGCAGGCTGCTGAGTATCCGCCGGACAAGCATCTTCCTGAATGGAGAAGGAGGGATAAGAGTCCAGGGTGGATATGACCACAAATCCATAACAGCCAGAACAGAGGTAGACATTAGAAGCAGTCGAATCTTCATGAACCGCCAGGGCGGGATAAGCATTAAATCTGCTCCAACATGCTTTACCACTGTAACCCTTGCTTACAGTGCCATTTTCAAAAACAACAAGGCTGGGATTCGTATTGAAGATAATACCTGGCTCAATGCCTGGGATAATGTATTTACTCGAAATTTAACTGCAGGTGTTGCTGCTGCATCACCCTCAGGCACAATACCTGTTTTGGATCTGTTTCAGAACAGAATAAGTTTTAACCACGGGGCTGGAATTTTTATAACTGCGGGCAAAACAGGCACGTACGGCATCAGTAACAACTGGATATATAACAACTACAGGGTGGGGATTGGCTGCGGGCTTGAGGACTCACCTTTCAAAAACAGAACTCATGTTGCTATCCTGCACAATACCATCGTAGCAAATGGCGCCGGCACCATCGGGGCGGGCATAAGAGATGACAGCGGCGGAGCTGTGGTGGTGCAAAACAATATCATTGCGTGGAATGTCCGGACAGGCATTATGGTTGGAAACTGCCAAGATGCCTCATATAATTTACTTTATGCCAATGGTGAAGTATCCGATTTTGACAAGGATGACACTTCGGCCTATCTCTTTGAAAGACTTCAGTATGCTGGCTGCCCTTCTACCGGTACAGGGGACCTGATTGAAGACCCTCTCTTTTCTGCCCCTGACCAGTATGACTTCAGGCTAAAAGAGCAATCACACGCGCAGGATGCTGGAAATGAAATAGATACACCCTACTTCCTGCAGTTCGGTAAGACTGACATGGGTTCCCTTTATGTACCCCCTGATCTTTACCAGACAGGTTTTTACAGAGAAGGGAGCTGCAAATGATACTGTCCACCAGAACCTCAATACTGTCTTTTTTACTTTTGCTGCTGTTACTTGCCCTGCTATGCCCCCTGTCCTGTGCCGCAGACAATGAAACAGACCCTTCCAACGATTTCATCACCGGAGGACCAGCACCCTTTGTTGATCAGAAACAAATTCTGCCTGAAGAAAAGGACAGGATGACCCGCTACCAGTGCATGAAGTGTCATCCCCTTATAGCTGGGATGCTCTCAAAACATGGGGCAGCCCATAGAACGGTTCCGTGCCGGGCATGTCATATCCAGTATCATGTTTATGAGCCCGGAACAACAAATTACAGATCAATTCTTCCAAAATGCTCAAGGTGCCACGGACATCCCCACGGCGATGAGCTTTCAGAGTGCAGCTCATGCCACAGTGAAGCACACACACCTCTTGAAATTCCGGCAAGCCTTGCCTTGGCACAGGGCTGCTATGTCTGCCATGAAAAGTATGAAAAGGAGATAAAGACATACACCACACGCCATACTGAGCTCTACTGCATAGCTTGCCACCACACCAAGCATGGACACATTCCCCAATGCCTGGAGTGTCATCAGCCTCATACTGCAATATTTCCTGCAAGAACACAGGAAGAAGAACCTTCAATGCAAGAGATGCTGGCAGAGTGTGTGGATTGCCACCCCCCTCACAAGGCACTCAAGGCAAATATTCCAGACCAGACAAGCAACCATACCTGTGCCCTGTGCCACAGGGAGGCAAGTGAAACCTTAACCAGCAGTGGCACAAAACACTCCCGACTGCGATGTACAAGGTGTCACCCCGGAGAGCATAGAACCATCAAGAGGTGCAGACAGTGCCACAGCGAACCGCATCCCCGGGCCATGCTGGAAAAGGCCGGGACATGCGGTGCTTGTCACGGTGTGGCCCACAGCATTATACGTTAACAGCCAAATCAGACAGCTATTTTATAGTGGTTTATGCCTTTTTCTTTCTGCCCGCACCCTGTTTTGCCTTGGAAGTCTTCTTTAGAGGAATCTTGTTGTGCTTTACGTACAGCTCAACGGGATTGTCGCGCTTGGCGGTTTTTTTAGGCATATCTACGCCGATTTTGCGGAGCTCTGTAACAATCTTAGAAACCTGAAATTTGCTTATCCCAAGTTCTTCGCCAATCTGCGCTGCTGTCATTTCAGCATAGTGCTTATGAACAAATGCAACATCGTCTTCTGTGTACGGCCTGCTCCTTTTTCTGGCCATATTTTTCTCCTTTGATGAAATAGTAAGTTGTGATTAAATGTATTCAGCAAAATTTAATGGGAAGCTGAATAAACGAGGTTAAACTGATAGTTTGATAGTCTCTCTATACTATGAGAAATTATTTGTCAACATACATGATTAAAGCATGATCTAAAACAGGGAATTAAAACTCAATTAATGTCAATCTCGTTTAATCTGATGCAGGCCTGATACAGATATTTTCCATTAATTTTAGATAAAGGTAATGAGGACTAAGGACACATGGACGCATTTGAATTTCATAACCCGGTTAAAATAGTCTTTGGCAGAGGCAAGGTAAATTCAACAGGCAAGCATATTAACGGCATGGCCAAAAAGGTCCTGTTATGTTTTGGTAAGTCAAGTGCGAAAAAGAGTGGCACACTTGAGAAGGTGACATCCAGTCTTAACGAACATGGTATTTCGTGGATTGAACTGTCAGATATCAAATCCAACCCTCTTCTTTCAAAGGTCAGAGAAGGCATAGAGCTGGCAGAAACCAACAGCATTGAGGCAGTGGTCGCAGTTGGTGGTGGCAGTGTAATGGACACTGCCAAGGCAGTTGCAGCAGGAACAGTCATAAAACGTGGTGATATCTGGGACTGTTTTCTTGGAAAAACAGAAATTGCCTCGGCTCTTCCCGTTATCACAGTCCCCACCCTAGCGGCATCCGGATCCGAAATGAACGGATTTATGGTAATAACGGATGAGGAGAACAACCTGAAACTTGCAGCAGGCTCACCCCACGTTTATCCAGCAGTTTCCATCCTTGATCCGGAACTGACATTTTCTGTGCCGGCTGACTATACTGCCTATGGTGGCGTTGATGCCATATGCCACCTGCTTGAACCCTTTTTCAATGGTTCATGGCCGGACACCCCTGTACAGGATAGAATAACTTACGGGTTAATCAGGGCAATAGCAGATGCAACAGAGAGGTGTCTCGCTAATCCTTACGATTACAATGCCCGGGCTAATCTCATGTGGGGTGCAACACTTGCCCTTAACGGACTTACAAAAACAGGGGTTGGGGAACATTTTTTCCCTGTACACATGATAGAACACTCAATTAGTGCCATATTTGATGTGCCCCATGGGGCGGGGCTTGCGGCATTGCTGCCAGGATGGATGGAGTGGTTTGCATCCTCAGGGCATGACAGCCGGGTGGCAGAATTAGGCGTGAACATTTATGGTATTGCCAAGGAAGGGAACGCTGCAGAAAATGCCTGGTCAACGGTCAAGCAGTTTGCAAACTGGCTAACGTCCATAGGATGTCCAAATGACCTTAAGTCTCTTTCAATTACAGAAAAGGACCATGCCGCCATTTCCGAAAACGCCATGGTTCAGGCGGGAATATGGGGGATTCAGGAGTACAGTGTAGATGTGGTTATGGACATACTTGCACGGTGCCAACGGTGGGACTGATGAACATTTTATGACATGGTCAGAACACCGCAGTTCCAAGGGATGCAGGAAATTAAAGCCACAACCCCAAAAGTGGCGGAAGCGCATGGGAATCGAACCCACCTGCGAGGCTCCTCACCCCGCACACCGGATTTGAAGTCCGGGAGGCCCACCAGTGACCTATCCGCTTCCGCAAAACTTGTTTAGTCAGATTCTCTAACTGGCTGGTGACCTTGATGGTAGCATATTTTTTATTTGGTGCAAGACTGCATGATTACAATTTGCCGGCACAAAAACTTGCCGTTAATGAAACTTCTTTTAATGTCCGAAGAAATTATCAGACAAATTAAGCCTGACGCTCAATCAATTGCAGGATAAATTTATCCTGGATTGAGCAATTGTCGGATTTGCTGCAGATCCGCGAAAGAGGAATTCCCATAATAGTCGGCTATATGGGAATTCCTCTGACAAAGGAGATGCAGTGAATCCGGCAATCCCGAAGGGTTTCAAAAGTTGAAGAGTATGATACATGTAACTCCTTTTAATAT
>WGBG01000167.1 GCA_015494395.1 Deltaproteobacteria bacterium | reverse complement strand
TACGCGAACCAGACAGACAGTGCACTCGGGAAGTGACCCAGAAATTTTTGAGAGGGGCTGAACAGTGCGCTTTTATTGCAGCGCAGTTTAACGCAAGAAGATGCTACCTGAAGGCAAAAAGCCCATCATGCGGGCTGACACCAATAACCGGGGTTGCAGCGGCAAAACTTATGCTCATGGGCATTGAAATTATTGAAACCTAGATTGAGCGATTGTCGGATTTGCTACAGATCCGCGAAAGAGGAATTCCCATAATAGTCGGCTATATGGGGATTCCTCTGACAAAGGAGATGCAGTAAATACGGCAATCCCGAAGGGTTTCAAAGCTGGAAAGCTATAATCGATATAACTCCTTTTAATTTCGTTAAAAAAACATTTTTCCAGATTTTGAAACGCTCAATCTAGGTGAAATTGTCTGAAAGATATAGGCAAGCTCATGTCCAGACTTTCATAACCTAAAACAGGCGGTTTCCAGTTCCCAAATATTTGGTTACCAGTTTAATAGCGGTTCGTTACAGAACCTTGGTACTGCCGATGAAGTTGCTTGCTACTGAGCGGCTCCCTTCATAACCCGCTCCTTGAGTTCCTTGCCCACCTTGAAGAAGGGAAGCTTTTTGGGAGCAACCTTGATCTCCTCTCCACTTTTGGGGTTCCGCCCAACGTAAGATTCATATTCCCTGACTGTAAAACTCCCGAATCCTCGAATTTCAATTCCCTCATTATTAACCAGTGCCTCTGTCATGGCCTGAAAAATTTCTTTAACCACGGTTTCAGCAACCTGCTTATGCAGGGGGGCAGTTTTGGCCAGCTCCAGAATAAGTTCAGACTTGTTCATTTTTCCTCTCTTGATTATTTACAAACAGGTACCGGACATTATTTTAGGTTACAGTAACGGTCACGGCGTTTTCTGCCATAAACATGACTCAACTAAATTTTGCATAAGATATTCACCTAGATTGAACATTTAAATTATCAGATAATATAACACTTTGACAAGACCTATTTCCAAATCTTTCATGTTATTATCAAGGCTACCCCCACAAGACATGGAAGAGCGATGGAAACAGACTAAACACCATAAAAAATGAAATTAACAAACTGGTTTGGAAAAAAGAAAGACAGGGAAGAGAATAAAAGTGCGGAGATTGCAGACAGCCGCACAGAACAACCGGCAGATGGGGAAGAAAAGGAGCTCCGGGAAGGGCTTGAGAAATCACGCAGCGGCTTTATCGCACGCATGGACTCCCTTCTGACCTTCAGGAAGGAGATCGATCCTGATCTACTTGATGAGCTTGAAGAGGCCATGGTCATGGCGGACATGGGTGTAGGCACTGTACAGCACCTGTTTGACCGGCTGCGCTCTGATGTAAAACGAAACGAACTTAAAGACCCTCAGGCCCTGCGCCAGCGCATTAAATCATACTTAAAAGACATGCTCACGGTTACTGACACCGTTTCTCTTGAAGAAAAGATAGGTGCGGCATCGCCTCCATTTGTAATCCTTGTGGTTGGGGTGAACGGTGTTGGGAAAACTACTACCATTGCGAAAATGGCCCACCTCTTCAAGGAGCAGGGCAAAAAGGTCCTTATCGCCGCTGCTGACACCTTCAGAGCAGCAGCCATTGATCAGCTTCAGCAGTGGGGAAAACGGCTTGACATACCGGTAATCAGCCACCAGCCCGGCTCTGATCCGTCGGCAGTTGCCTTTGACGCCATAGAGGCGGGCCGAAGCCGCAAGATGGATATTGTCATAGTGGATACCGCTGGAAGGCTCCACACCCAGAAGAATCTCATGGAGGAGCTAAAGAAGATAAGGCGGGTGATGGGACGCAAACTGTCTGAAGCACCCCATGAAACCATCCTGGTTCTGGATGCAACCACAGGACAAAACGCCGTCAGTCAGGCACGCCTCTTCATGGAGGCAACTGATGTAACCGGCATTGTTCTTACCAAACTTGACGGTACAGCCAAGGGCGGTATTGCTGCTGCAGTTGTCCACGAAATGAAAATCCCCATCTACTTTATAGGCATTGGAGAAAAGATGACCGACCTTCGCAGCTTCAATGCAGAGGAGTTTGTAAACGCACTTTTTGAATAAACCATGGGGAATAGGTACAAATTGGTATCTATTCAGTGTAGTGAATGATCTTGTTTTGGAGTGGCTCTGAAGAATTTCGTAGTTTTTTCTTGGCGAAGCGTAGCCACAAAAATCGCGCCTGTCTGAGCGAGGCACGAGCGAGTTTCGCGATTTTGGCGGAGCAAGCCTTAGAAAAACAAGAAATTATTCATCGGAACGGAAAAACAAGGCCATTCACTAACCTCAATTATCATTAATACGCTGAACAGTTACACAAATTGTAGGGTGCACATTGCGCGCCATGAACAATTACCCTTATGCCTTTGAACACTTACTTCAAACAGTTGATAAACCCTGGCATATTCTGCCTTGTACTTTTTTTGTTTATGAGCACAGGGTATGCCTCTGCGGGCTCAACGGTGGATGCATGGCTTGATATCAACCGCGTAAATCCTGGAGAAAGTGTTGAGCTTACCATAAAGGCACCAGGGGGAATAAGGAAAGAGCCTGACATCAGTCCCATCAAAAAAGACTTTGAGATACTGGCTACTTCCAGCAGCACCAACGTCAGCATAGTAAACGGAAGCATGTCCACAACCACCCTGTGGCACTACACCCTGCTTCCCAAAAAAGAGGGCAGGCTCAGGATCCATCCCATAAAAGTAGGTAATGAGCTCACACCTGAACTTGTCCTTGTAGTTGCGGCTTCAGGCATACAGCAGGGACATGCATCAGGTGATATATTTCTTGAAACCTCGTGTGAACCACCGGACCCCTTCATACAGCAAGAGGTAATCTGCACAATAAGGCTTTTTCATGCCAATGAGATCACAGAGGGAAGCCTCTCTGAGCCTTCATCACCGGATGCGATAATTAAACGCCTGGGCAAGGATGAACACCTTAGCCGCAGGAGAGACAGCAGGCGCTACAGCGTCCTGGTGAGGCGCTATGCCATTTTCCCGCAGAAATCCGGAGAACTTGCATTGCCAGCCCCGGTGTTTGATGGTGAAGTTACTGTTCCAAGAAAGGGAAAACTTATACCGCATGGCTCAAATATCTTTCCAGGAGATCCCTTCTTTAACCAGTTGCTTCCAGGTGCAGGAACCGCAACAAGGCATGTGAGAAAGGCAGGAGAGGCTGTTACGCTGCATGTAAAACCCGTACCCTCAAACTGGAACGGGAAATTCTGGCTTCCGGCAAAATCACTTGAAATTTCTCAGCAGTGGGAGCCAGAAAATGAAAAGTGCACGGTTGGAGACCCTGTAACCCGCACCATCACCATTACAGCCAGGGGCTTACGGGCAGAACAACTGCCTGACCTTGACCCTGCATCCAGCGATGAGCTTAGTATTTACACAGACCGGCCATCATTGGACAACCAGGAAAACAGACAGGGCATTATTGGGAAAAAGATCATTAAAATTGTTTACATACCTCAAAAATCAGGAAAGGTTACTATCCCTGCAATACGCTTCCCATGGTTCAATACAGTCACCCAAAAGGTTGAAACCGCATCCCTGCCTTCACGAACAATAGATGTGGCAGGGCATGGAAAAACGAAAAAAGATGCGGGGCTAAACGCCGGTAAGAGCAAACAGGGGATTGAACCCACACAACCTGTGTTTTCCCCTAAAAAACAGGGGATTAAATCTGATCAGGCTACTGCATCCCGCATACCAAAGCATGAAGATAATCCGACGATATTGCCAGAAACCTGGAAATGGCTTGCCCTTTCAATGAGTGCCATGTGGCTTATTACCCTTGGATTACTTATCAGGGAAAGAAGGCATCGGAAAACCGTTGAAAATGACGGATATCAGGACAAAAAAGGCAAAGATTTCCAGGACAAAAGACGGATAAGGGAGCTAAAGAAAGAGTTTCACAGGGCATGCGAACAAAACCGTGCAAGGGCAGCCAAAAATGCACTTTTGAAATGGGCCCAGGCAAAATGGCACAACTCTCCACCAGCAGGTCTTTCAGACATTGCCCACCGAATCCCTGATCCTGCCGTCTCAAAAGAGATAATGGAGCTTAACAGGGCGCTTTATTCAGAAACGCAAGGCGCGTGGCAAAGGGGAAGAGAGCTTTCTGCCCTGCTAAAAGAACTCCCGGAGGTTGAAAACACCAACAACAAAAATGGCAACTCACCACTTCCGCCGCTATATCCCCGCTAACCCCTGGAAGACACGGCATTCACCCGAAGTGAGAGCACACTTGATGCCACCATAAAGACCCCGGCTATGGCAACCCCAAGGCGAAACCTGTGCATATCTGCCATAAAGCCTATAAACCAGGGAATGCCCCCCCCTCCAGCAACATAGGCAAGGGGCACCACAACGGATATAACAAGGTTCCTAAGCTCCTCCTTAACCAGTGAGGAAAGCCCGGCGAAAGCAGCGGGGAAAAAACAGACTGCCATCACCGGCTGCAGGAAGATGCAGACTTTAAGCACCAAACCTGATGAAAATGCCATCCCGATTACCAGCATACCGCTTGAAAAAAGCACCAGGCCCATGGTCCGAAACGGGCCCAGACGGTCTGCCATCCAGCCCCCTGCAATGGCAGCTGCAACAGTTGCGATTCTTGAAAAACCGGTGAGTGCATTTGCCGATGCCTCACTCATGTTATGAACATTTACCAGGAACAGGGGAAGGAGATTAAAAATACCAAGGGTTCCCAGGATCCCCATGCTGAACATGAATATCAGCATAAATATTCCCCTGGCCCTGAACACCTTTCCCAGTGACACAAGGTCAGGGGCAGTTCCCCTTTCCCGTCGGCCCCTGCTGAAGATAAAAAACAGGAAGCCTGCTGTCCCCAACAAAAGGGCCTGGATCCTGAACATTAACTGCCAGGGATAGCTCTCAAGCAGAAGTGCCACAACAAAAGGTGCACTGACAAAGGCCAGGTTTGGGGCAAGCTCATGTACAGAAAATGCCCTGCCCCATGCATCTTTATGAAACTCGGACGAAATGACTGCAATGGCAGACGGGAGATAAAGACCTGCAGCCATGCCCATTCCAAGAAGGCCTATCTGTAACTGACCAAGGGTGCTGGCAAAGGAAGTAAAGAAAAGGCCGCATGCTATCAATACTGCAGAGAGTGCAATTGTACTCCTGTGACCTATCAGGGAAGACACAAAGCCTGAGCCAACAATGGCTATAAAATACCCGGTGCTAAGGAGCATGAACAGGGATGAGGACTGTGAGTGTGTAAGTCCCATGCCCTGTTCCAGGCTTGGCAGGAGAGGCCCTACTATTACCCGGGAGAGAAAGTTAAGATAAAAGATGAAGGTTAAAAAAAGCAGGGTACTTTTCATGACCGCTACAATGTAACACCTGCCTTGAACCGTGCAATATTTGCTGAAGCCAAATATAACCCAGTTTGAGCGTTTCAAAATATGTAAAATTGTTTTTCCATACCATGACTATCTTTAAAAACATCAGGCTCTTTCATATTGCAGGACTGCTACTGATTTTAATAATTGCCATTATAGGCTTATCACCTGGATTATATAATGGTTCACCCCAAACACCTCAGAAAAAATACCCGGACAAATTGCTCTTGGAGGGGATTAACTTTACAAGTTTTAGTAGTGAAGGCAGGATAGCATCTATTCATATTGATTCTGTCCAACTTACCGGGAAGAAAAATGGTTTTTTGAGACTTAATTTCATAAAGATCCTGAGATGCGACAATATAACCATCAGCATCTACCCTCCTGCCTCAGAACGCATGCTTGCAGGAGAAGATTTTGTTCAGGCCATTTCATCAAATTCCACAGAGTCTGGAGGCAATAACACCGTCAGAGAAACACGTCCTATTTCAAAATCCCTGATTAAAAGCATCGAAACCCTTTCCGGAAGGCAGAGCCTTTCTGTACAAGGGCTTGAATTTCATAATTTTACCCTTAAAGTTTTCCACAATCAGGGCAGTGAGTTTGTGTTAAAGGGAAATTTTGGTGAAATAACCTCGGGTGGTAAGAAGCTCATCCTAAACGGCAAGGTACTGGCAATCTGCAACAATCGAACACTCCACGCAGAAAAAGCAATTTGGGATATGGCCAGAGGAATTCTTGAAATACCAGGAAGGTACACCTTAGAGGCAAATGGCAACGTACGCCACGGCACAGGCTTAACGACTGACCTAAAATTGAATGTGGTTGCTGCTGGATAACAGGCCCCCTTTCATTTTTTTGGCGTTCCAACGAATAATCTTTAAGTTGCCACAATAACATTTATAGAAAGGGAAATTGCTCTACCTACGCATTTGTATGGACGCTTTATAAAGTTCATCAAAATATTTACAGGACCTGTCTATTATTTCATCGTTACTCTTTCCCTTCTCAATAATATCTGCTACTGCCTGCTGCACCGTGTGAGTTTGCGGGAGCCGTTTTTCCTGCCAGATGTTGATCTCTATATCATGGATAATCTGTCCAATATATTCAAGCCGACTGTCATGAATATTGTAATACTTCAGAATTGTCTCAAATGTTGAAGCATTTTGATAACGCCTCAACTTGGCATATGGCACATCAAATGGAGTACCCTTCATCTTTTCAGTACCCGGTGGATACAGATAAATCTGAACACCTTTTCCCACCACAAATCTCTTTAAAAGCCATATTGAGGCAAGTTTATCAATCTCAAACCTGTCCCATGTGGAAAATACAGTCCCCGACTCCACTGATTGGGCCTGATTTCCCTGCTGGCAGTAACCTTCGTGCATGAAAACAGTAAAAAAACATAATGCTGCTCCAGCAATGCACCGGAACATATTCAGTAAAATCACTGGATTCATATCTCACCTGAACCATCCCGGAAAGGGCGGACCTGCCCGTTTTTCATAAACAGCATCCTGTCTGAAAAGTGCTGGGATTCTTCCAGATTATGGCTTACATGGAGAATGCCTGTACTCTCTCCCCGTAACTGCATGACAATATCCCACATATCTTTCCGCAGTCCCGGATCAAGATTTGAAAATGGCTCATCCAGAAGGAGATATGCAGGCTTACTGATAAATGCCCTTGCTAGGGCAAGCCTCTGACACTCACCACCGGAAAGTTCACCAGGAAGGCGCCTTTCCATTCCCTTCATCTTCACGATATCCAGCCAGCAATCTATTGTTTCGGCCCTTGCCTCACCAGTCCCTTGTGTGCCATCTTTCTTTATTGCAAACTCCAGGTGCTGCCTTACGGTCATATGTGGCCATAGGGCGAGGTTCTGAAATATCATTGAACAGTTACGCGTGCTTGGATGAACCACACGCTCAGGGCTGCTTACCTCCACACCATCAATTATAATCTGCCCCCTGTCCGGCATCTCAAAGCCTGAAATAATACGAAGCAGGGTGGTTTTACCACTTCCAGATGGGCCGCAGAGCGATACAATCTCTCCCTGCCTTACATTAAGGGAGATACTATTCAGCACGGCTACACCACCCATTTCTTTAAAAACATCTTTTACAACTATTTGGGAATGGCCTTTCAATTGGAACTCCATGTGGCTGGCCGGAATAAAAACACTGCCAGGATAAAAAGACATCCAGTCACCGCCATTAAGAAGAGGCTGAGGGCTGCAACCTGCTTATGGGCCCCGTAATGCATAAGATTATACATTTTCAGAAGAAGTGTTTCTCGTCCAGCGGGCAGTACCAGCAGCGTGGCCCCCAACTCTCCCAGGGACAGTATAAAGGTAATAAGGAACCCAACACTTATGGAAGGTACCAGCAAGGGCAGCACAATGCGCCTGATTATTTTCATTTCAGATGCTGTACATAGTCTTGCCACGTCCTCAAGCTCCTCTGCAACATGATGCATTCCGGAAACAACCGCTGCAAATGCGTAGGGCAGGAACCTCCCTGTATATGCCAGCACTACCATGAAGGACGAACCATAAACACTATTATTTAACCAGGACCTGTTCCATGCGCCTATTAGTGCAAGCCCAAAGGCCGTGGCAGGAATTGCCAAAGGTAGAAGATGAAAAAAAATAATCAAAAATGACAGGCCATTGGTTCGCACTCTTTGTGCCAGATATGACGCTGGAATAACGGCGATTGCAGTCAATCCTCCACTGAAAATGGCAAGGATAAGGGTATAAAATGTTTCGTTGAGGCTCATCTTTACTGCATTCACAAAGTTCTGTATTGACCCGGTCTCCTGTGCCAGCACCATGACAGGAAGCAACAGTGCCATAGATAGCACCACAACACAAAGGCATGCCACAGGCCATCTTGCCATGCCCAGAACGTACCTGTAACCTACCCCCCTGCCGGTACCAATTTGCACAAACGATTTCCCCTTCATCAAATACTGAACAACCACCAGCACCAGCATCAGTATCAAAAACAGGGGCACGGCAAGGATAATGGCCCCGTGTTCATTGTAAAAAGCGCTGTACTGAACAAATATTTCCACAGGATATACCCTTACTCTAAGCATGTCAGGGACACAAAAATTCATTGTGCACAACATAAATACAAGGGCTGCACCTGTCATAATATGGGGCATGGCCAAGGGAAGGGAAACACGAAACAGGGCCTTAATACTGCCTCCAAACTGAAGGGCTGCCTCCTCCAGGCTACTGTCAACAGACCTGAGGCCACTGCTGGTCAAAAGCACTGTAAATGGGAAATAGCAGATACCCAACACAATTATGCACCCGGGAATGGTGTAAATATCAAAATGGAAACTACTCTTTAACCATGAGGAAAGGGTTGTCCACGTAACTGCCTGAATCACAGGGGGGATGAGGGCAGGGAGTAAAAACATGAACTGCCACGCCTTCCTGCACGGCAAATCGGTCTTGCTCACCACTACACCAAGAGGCACACCTATAAAAAGACAGAACAGGGTACTTCCAAGGCCAACGGCAAGGGAGTTAATTAGCAGGTTCACCTGCCTGTGTTCAAAGAGTGAAAAAACTTCATACATCCCAGGACCGGAAGAGAATAACAGGATTTTAAGAATATATGCAAATGGGGGAAGCAGCACCACAGATGCTGCCAGCATGGCAAGTAGCGTTACAGGCCCGTATCGCAAGGAAAGATTCATTGAGGAATGCCCAAATCATTCCCGGTCATATGGCGGCTTAGAAAAAAGCCCCTGGCAAAAACGTGCCGATTCCTGCATAACCTGGGCTACACGGGAATAATCTACATCAATGGTTTTAAGGGAAGTATAATCAGGTACATAATCAGGTTTTTTGACATGGTGCCTCAGGGGCATCTGGCCTGCCTCACAGAACGCAAGCCTCTCCTCCACATCCCGGCTAAGCAGGTAATCCATGAGCTTTTTCCCATATGCTTCATTAGGACCACCTCTTACAAGCGCTACTGTGGATGGTATTAAAAAGGTCCCAATGCCGTGCTGGTCAGGATAAACCATATCAACGGGTCTGCCGGAAAGCCTTGCAACATTTACATCATCTGTGTCAGTCAGGGCCACAGGCACCTTCCCATCCACAACATAATCTCTGGAAACAGCGTTGCCATTTACTATAACCACGCCATTATCACGCAGGGACACTATAAAATCCCTGGCCTGTTCCATGCCCAACACCACGTGAAGCACTGCCATGAAGGTGGCAGTAGTGCCAAATAGTGGATAGGCCATTGCAAAACGGCCTCTCCATTCAGGCGCCGCAAGGTCAAAAATCGATTCAGGGACATCATCCTTTTTTACCAGGCTGGTATTATAAATAATTACATGGGCCCGGGCAGAACAGCCTGTCCAATATCCATCACTATCCCTGAATCTTGCAGGGATATCACGGGCAGCCGGAGAGAAATATGGGGCAAGCACTCCCTTATTCTTAAGCAGTACTGTTCCTGCAAATTCAGAATTCCAGAAAACATCACAGTGCGGTGCGTTACGTTCAGCAATCAGTCGGTTTATAAGCCCTGTAGTCTTGGATGCCTCTACATCATAAACAGCCCTTACCCTGATACCATATTTTTTTTCAAAGGTCTTCAGGATGGGCTCTGAATATACCTGGTCCACAGAGGTATAAACAACGACTTCAGGCCCGGCAGAATCGCTACATCCCCA
Organism: Deltaproteobacteria bacterium; assembly: GCA_015494395.1. Classification (GTDB taxonomy): domain Bacteria; phylum Desulfobacterota; class Dissulfuribacteria; order Dissulfuribacterales; family QOAL01; genus S144-17. The sequence continues at coordinate 53,891 of WGBG01000167.1, read as the reverse complement.
GAATAGTGCAAGAATGGCCCCAGGAAACAAAAAAACCGGAAACCTCCTGCACGTTTTCCATACAAATTCCATCAATACCCCAAAACGCACTGTTTACTCCTGATGGACCCGTAAAAAGTCAGAACCGAACATGACTCATACAATATAGAGTATATTATCGCGATTATGTGAAGCATATATTGTGTATATTTTGCACCTCAGCTCAAAACTAAGACTTTTTACGAGAGCATCACTCCTGACTGCCAGGCCCATTACCCGCATGGTTCCTGAAGATAACTTTCATACTCCTGGCCGCAATCTCTCCCCGTAATGTTACAACATTTACGGTAATGACATGCTCACCATCAGGCCAGTTACGGGTATCAAGCATCCATGTAAAAGGTGAATATCCTTCCTCGTTCTCTTCGGCAAAATTAAAATCAACAAAGCCCAGCATCTCAAGACGTTGCCCAATTATGTACTTTCTCACCCTTTTATCCAGGGATATTTTTAACGGTACAATTCCCTTTAACACAGGCAGCTCCTTTTTATCCCCAGCGCCAACTGTGCGCAGAGAGATGTTAAAAATGGGTGCAAAGGATCCAAAACGAATTTTACGATCTATATTTCTGCCTGACAAATCGGGGAGGTGCTTCACCCTGATACCTGGAACACCCTGGGTGGCTACAGCAGCACTGTACTCCTGGTAGGAGAGTTCCCCGTTACCAGTAGTTACAAGACTGTTATCAGGAATTTTCAGGTAGCTCCCAATAATTCTTATATCCTTGTCACCTGAAATAACTGCACTGGCTGAAAACGGGTCCAGCTCTTCAAGGTCAATGGAATGCTCCCCGCAAAGTGACGGCTGCCACCGGGTAATGCTCCCAAGAAGCGGGCCACCGTTGGCAACACCAGTATTTATCTGCACCCAGGCATTACAGGGCAAAACATAGGTTATCCTGCCATCATGCCCCTCACGGCTGATACCCAGCCTCTTTATCTCCCAGCGGTTGGTTTCAACAGGGTTATAAAAAGCCTTGCCACCACGTAAATCCTCAGCCTCAATCTGAATAATACAGGCCTGGTTCGGGACCACGCGCCCTGAAAAATCCCTGCCATCCCAACTCAAGGAAACAGCAGTTTCAGTTGTATAATCCCTGTTTATCAGCTCTGCCACCGGAAACATATCCGGTGACATTATGCGAACCCTGGATTTTGCGCGATGCGTCAGTGAGTAAGATATTGTTACAGACTCTCCTACCGAAGGGTTGAAAATAACAGGTCTAACCTGGACATCATAAATTTTTAGGCCTACCTCTGGAGATACGGTACCCTCAGAACCCGGCGTCGATTGTGCAGCAGAGTACCCTTGATCAATAGGTACCAAAAAGACTGCCAGCAGCAGGAAAAAATATTTTTTTAACAGTCTCAGCATAATCATACAGGGTGCGAACCATACACCTTACTCTCTTCTTTTTTCATGCATAAAAACGTCCGTCTTCATGAAACCCCAGTCTGGATCCACGCAATCACCCTGCATGGCACCAGTCAGGTTCCTTGGCCTATTACCATCTGCCTCCATAACCCAGAGATCATATCGTCCACTGCGGGTTGATACAAAAACTACCTCCCTGTCATCAGGTGACCATCTTGGCGAGGTATCAAGGGCAGGACTACTGGTGATGCGATAGCGCCTGTGACCATCCCTCGAGGCCTTCCATATCTCCATGTTTCCACTTATATCAGACGCATAAAGCAGCCACCTTCCATCATGAGAGATTACCGGATGGATACAGTCCCCCTGCTTTGCTATAAGGCATTTAGAGTGCTTGCCATCAGAAGATACCTGCCAGATGTCTTCATGCACAACTGTTCGACTCCCCACAATGGCAAGGCTGTAGAACAGGAAGGAACCATCTGGACTGAAAGCCGGGTATTTGATGATTCCAGGCTGGATTAAAAATACGGAGCCAGCTCCCCTTTCAACATTAGCCAACCACAGGTTACTATCCTCAATACCATGATTGAATGAAAAGCAGGCGCATGCAACCTCTGTTGCATCAGGGCTCCACGCCGGAAAGTTGCAATGCCCCGGCAGTCCCTCAAGCCGTTCTAAATGCCCCTCTTTCCATAGCCAGATTTCCCCCCGGTTCGTTGCCCATGCCAGGGTTTCATGATCAGGAGAAATTGCAGGCCTGTGTTTTTCATCTCCCCCCCTTGTCAACCTGAAGAACCGCTGGTCATCCGGTTTCAACAGCCAGACGTCCCAGTTGCCGTCCTGGTATGAGCTGAAGACAATTACCTCCGCTAGGGCATCATGATTATCCCCTGCTGTGACGATTGAAGAAAAATGCACCATGAAAAAAAACATACAGCACCAAATTGTATGATATGATGACTGGCGCATGCTATAAATTGATATCTATTCAGCGCGGTAAATGGTCTTGTTTTGGAGTGACTTTGAATAATTTCGTTGTTTTTATCGGCGAAGCAGGCGGTTTTAGACATGGACCGCAAAACGCTAAAGACGCAAAGGGAATTATGTTTCCCCAATTGGGCAACCAATGGGGAAAAACAATGAAGGTTAACCCAAGGCCCAAAGGTAAACAGACGATCATGTTGTTACTTTGAGCCTTGAGCTTTGAGCTTATCCCCTACTTCCCAAAGCCTTCTGCGAATGCCTCCAGATCCTGGGCATCTACAGCATCATTACCGTTCACATCACAGAAGGAGTTGTAACAGGCATCACCGGGCTTGCTGCCATAGGACTTAGCGAGAATAGCAATATCTTCACCATCAATATCACCATCCAGGTCGGCTCCGGCAGGCATTATACTCTCACCAAGGTGAATATCCCGATGGGTGCTGCCATTCCAGTCCAGGTAGAATTCAAGGCTGCCTGACTGGTCACCGGCACTGCATTCAACACGCACCAGGTCACCGGCACGCCACGGTGTGGCAAAGTTACCGACATTGATCTGCCAGTAACCATCCATGAAGCCGCACCCTACACTATCATTGGTGAGAACATCATCTTCCCTTCCAACAATCCAGGCACGGAATGTTACATCACCTGTTGAGAGCACTGTGCCGTCACTTGCATAGACATATCCACCTTCGTTCTGGGGAATACCACTGCCAGCGCCCTTGGAAACAGTCTCCTTCATCTGCAGTGTACTCTCATCAGTTACAGTAATGAAGACAGGCCTGAGAATATCCAGGTCAAAGTTATAAAGTGGCGTTCCGTAGCTGTGTCCCACGTATCCCTGGTTCTCAGCATCCCATACGGTAACCTCCGTGCACTCTGGAACAAGGTTTCCCAACTCCTCTGCATTGGTAATACGCTGCATCCTTGGAGGAATGGTTATCATGTTTACATCCGTGGCCCCGGTGGTAATCAGACCAAATTCAGGCCACGGGACAGGCATGCTGCCCGTTGGTGTCCAGGTGCCTGGAGCGCTTACTGAAACAAGGTACGGATACCCTGGCTTTACCTGGAAGTTCATGAGGGGAGAGCCCTTGCTGTGGCCAATATACGCCTGGTGCACCGCATCCCAGTAGTATATCTCCAGGGCATTGGGGATTGCCTGCGCAAGCTCCTCGGCATTGGAGACCCCGCTGTCCTTAAACAGTGTTATTGCATTAAGATCTGTGACAGGCGTTGTAATTAACTGATAGCTCACAGGTGCAAGAACAACATCATGAGCCTGGCCTCCATAGGTAAGCGCATACTCAAGAGAGGCAGTTTCTCCATTTACCGAATCAATAAAATCCAGGTGCAGGTGTTCACCAGGAATCCATGCGGTGGGGAAGTTGGCCAGGTTCACCTGCCAATGCCCACTGCCATAAGCGCATCCCGCTGAGGACTGGCTCAGTATTTCATCAGGCCGCTCTGCGATATATGCCTTAAAATAGAGGCTACGGTCTGCCGGAACCGATGCGTCAGAAAGGGTCACGTTGCCGCCCTCTATCTGCGGGGTTCCTCCGGCCGGCTGTACGACCTCTATTATGCCGGTTATGTCTGAAATACCATTACCGTATGTGGCTGTTACTGCACCTATGCCTGGATTTACAGCGGTAAACAAACCATCCTCGTTGATTATGCCTATATCCCCGCGCACTCCCCATGTAACGAGCCGCGGATCAACCGGAGCAGAATTGCCCTCATGATCTATGCCTGTTGCTGAAAACTGTATGGTATCACCTATAAGCACACTCTGCTCACCTGGATCAATGGAGATGCTTTCAAACAGGCCCTCAGCGCCTGAGATTGAAATGTCGTCAAGCCAGGCACCATTACCATCCCAGTCTCCACAGTCACATACGTTAAACCTTATAACTACATTCCGGGAACGATATGGGGACAAGTCCAGCTCTACACGGGACCAGTCAGGCCGGTTCAGACCATTCCATCCCGCATCCAGATTCCAAATTTGTGTCCAGTGATGCCCTCCATCAGTAGATATATCAACAAATAAATGGTCATACCTGCCACCATTAAATTTATACCAGAAACTGAGCTTTGGATTTACAGCATTCAACAAGTCAATTGAGCCTCTGAGAGTAATACGGTTATGGACCCCATCGCCCATATTACCAAGAGCGCTGTCTGTAACGGCATAACGACCTTCATGCGCATTATCTGACAACTCATCACGCCAACTTGCCAGGATCCAGTTTGCCCTGGCTCCCTGCTCAAAATTCTCCACGAATGGAAATACTGTTGTAGCGGTATTCTCTGTAACCTGTACATCATCTATGTACCAACCATCGTTGGTAATACCGTTATTATCAGAGGTTATTCTGAACCTGATCAGGATTTCAGACCCGGCATATTCAGAAAGGTCTATCTCCTCCTTCAGCCATTCACCGTATGATGCACCGGTCACAAAAAAGAGCCTTGTCCAATTACTTCCGCCATCACTGGACACCTCTACCCAGCCAAAATCATGGTAAGTTTCAAAACTGTAACGGTGCCAGAAAGATAAAAGAGGACGGTTTGCTCTACTAAGGTCAACAACAGTCATCAAAGACCTATCAATATTATTTTCATAATTGCCGTCTGGACTGTCCGAAAATGCATGAGTGCCACTGTGGGCATCTTCTGCAGTCAACTGCCAAGGGAAACTGTTGGCCCAGTTGTCACCGCTTTCCATGTCATCTGACATGGGATACCCTTGATCAGAAATCCCCAAAAGTGTGGTAGCACTTACCTCATTACTGCCTTTACTTGTAAAACCCTGGGCATCATCAACGAAAATCCTGTAATAATAGGTAGTACCTGGATCATCCAAAGTATCGGTAAAAGTAACCTGCGAACGATTAGTAATCTCGGCAATCAGCACATCTTCAGTACGTTGACCAGTAATTCCGGGACTTGTACTTCTATATAATCTGTACATCAAAAAATCGGTATAAGGGAACTCACTCCAGCTTACTGTCATGCCATGTTCCCCGATATTTTCTGGAACATTCATCAACACATCTACCGGGGCATCATCTATCAGAACATTGTCTATCCATGCTCCCCCGCCATTTCCACCACCCCGATCCTCTACCTGGAACTTAATACTTACACGTGAGGAACGGTATGGCGAAAGATCCAACTGGACATTGGTCCAATCAGTACGATCAGAAGTGTTACCAAACTGCCATATTCTTGTCCATGTGTTGCCTCTATTAGTTGAGATATACACGCATAAATAATCCCCAGAGTTTGCATCAAACTTGTACCAGAAACTCAACTTGGGATTTGACACATCTATCAAATCGATCAATCCCCTGAGAGTCATGGCTGAATTTACCCAGCTCCCCATAACCCCCACAGGACTGTCGGTAACCGACCAGATACCCTGGTAAGAATCTGAGGAATAAGACTTCCAGGAAGAAAGAATCCAGTTTGATCCATCTCCTTCAAATCCATCAAAAAACGGATACGGAGCCACCTCTGTATTTTCGACTATTTCTACGTCATCTATGTACCAGCCATCGTTGGTAACACCATTATTATCAGAGGTTATTCTGAACCTGATCAAAATATCAGAGCCGGCATATTCGGAAAGATCTACCTCGTCCTTAAACCATTCAGCATATGATGCACCAGTAACAAAAAAGACCCTTTTCCAATTACTACCACCATCACGAGATACCTCCAGCCAGCCAAAATCATGGTAAGATTCAAAGCTGTAACGATGCCAGAATGACAAGAGAGGACGTACTGAATTGCCAAGGTCAATATGAGCAACAATGGATTTGTCTATATTATTTTCATAATTCCCGTAAGGACTGTCAGTAAACGAATGAGTGCCACTGTGGGCATCTTCGTCGGTCAAAGCCCAGGGAAGCACATTGCCCCACCTGTCTCCACTTTCCATGTCATCTGAAAACGGAAAGCTTTCCAATTCTGTACCACTCAGGGTTGCTGCACTGATTTCATTACTGCCAGCACTGACTAACCCCTGGATATCCCCTATGAAAACCCGGTAATAGTAGGTCCTATCAGGATAGTCCAGGTTGTCAGTAAATGACGTTTGATTCAGAGAGTCAATTTCAGCAACTAAGACATCCTCTGGGCGATTGCCTGTTATTCCTGTGCTGGTACTCCTGTAAAGCCTGTACTCCTCAAAATCCGAATCAGGCGATTCTGTCCAGCTCAGGGTAATGCTGTGTTCCGTTATGTGGTCAGGTTCATTTAACAAAACGTCCAAAGGCGCATCATCAATGAGAATATCATCTATCCATGCACCGTTACCATTCCCATTTCCTCTATCATCAACTTGAAACCTGATAAGTACATGCGCCGAACGATATGGAGAGAGGTCCAAGGTAACATTGGTCCAATTGTTCGTATCACCACCACGTTCCCAGATTTTATTCCAGGTATGACCCCAATTTATAGATACATACACACCCAAATAATCAGATGAATATGCGTCAAACTTGTACCAAAAACTCAACTTAGGATTTGAGGCAGCCAAAAGGTCGAAAGTCCCCCGAAGGGTCATGGAAGAATATACCCTCGAACCAATGGAACCAGAAGGACTATCGGTGACTGACCACAGTCCTGTATTGCCACCATTAGCTATCCGACCCCATGAAGAAAATATCCAGTTTGAAGTTTCTTCCTCAAAGTTATCAAAAAATGGATATGCAGTTACCGCGTTATTCTCACTTATCTCAACATCATCTATATACCAGCCATCGTTGGTAACACCATTATTATCAGAGGTTATTCTGAACCTGATCAAGATTTCAAACCCGGCGTATTCAGAAAGGTCTATCTCCTCCTTGAGCCATCTACCATAGGATGCACCGGTAACGAAAAAGAGCCTTTTCCAGTGACTGCCACCATCGCTGGATACCTCCACCCAGCCATAATCATGATAGGACTCAAGACTGTAACGATTCCAGAATGACAAGAGTGGACGTACAAAGGCCCCAAGATCAACTGTAACAATGGCTGAATAATCAATGCTGTTATTGTAGCTCTCACCTGAAGGACTGTCTGTAATGCAGCTCCCTGAGTCTCCATGTGAATCTTCGTCTGTTACAGACCAGTCTCCGCTGAATGTCCAGCCGGACGCACCATTCTCAAAATCCCATTTATATCCATGTTCATAATCAGCCGTGTCAGTTGTGCCAGACGCAACCTTGCTGGCCTGATACATTTCAAAGGCATTTACCACATAAATCTTGTAAAAATATGTATGCTCCGGCTTCAGGGTGGTATCCGTAAACGTGGTGGTTGCCTGATCTGTTATCTTGGCCACAAGTGTGCTGTTAAAATCTACCTGAGGGGTTTCACTGCGATAAATTTTATAAGCCCCAAATGTAGTGGCATCATCAAGATTCCGGGTCCATGTTAAATCCAGGGAGGTTGAAGACGGATTGTCAACAGAAAGGCTTACTGAATGGGGTTGCTCAGCAATGGCAACATCATCAATGCACCATCCGTCCATGGTTTCGGTCTTGTCCGAAACGAGGCGGAAGCGGATTAATACAGTTTCACTCTTGAACGCATCGAGATGAAGGGTCTCCATTACCCATTCGGGCTGGGTCCCTCCGCCGGAAGTACCTGTAAACGTGGCAACAGTAGTCCATGAAGTGCCATTATCCGCAGAGACCTCCATGTAGCCAAAGTCATAGTCATTTTCAAACTGGTACCTGTGCCAAAATTTGAGCATGGGGTTTTCACTGGCACTGAGGTCCACAGGAGAACTCAGGGTAACCGAAACATCCGCATTATTTTGGTAATATCCATCCGGGCTATCACATAACGCACTGGTACCACTGTGTGACGCAGTGTCAGAAACAGCCCAGGGGGTGTCTGTCACCCAGTTGGAATCACCGCCTTCCATGTCGTCTGCAAATGGAAACGGTGCGGCATTAACCATTAAAGGCAAAATGAATGAAACAAGAATACAAACAGTAGAATATAAAACAGCCCTTCTCATCTCTCCTCTCCTAACTTCTTAAAATCAAAAGAAAAGCACAAGTTATCTATTTACGGAACTATTATATATTTGCATAAGATATACATCTTAATCTTATGTAAATCTCAGTATATGTTACTTATATTCATTATCTATTCTTGATAATTATTACTGCAGATATAGATATACTCTATTCAGTAGTAGAAGGTATTTCTCTAACCACGGGTCCAATTTCTACTTCGTTACCATCAGTATCGAGTACATAAAACAGCAACTTTATCTGTTTAGCCCCTTTCGGAATATTGATCTCTATGGAGTACGTGCCGTCATCAGCTACTTTATCACCATGGGTTCCGTCGTCGTAAAGCTGGGGAATCCCTACGATGGTTTGGCCGAAATCAGCATCAAGCGCTAAACGTTCTATTAATTCTATTTCAGTAACTGGGGGAAAATATCCAATGGTAACATAGCCATTATGGACATTAATTGTAATATTACCAGAATTATTTACTATCGACTGATCACCAGAAGAAATTTGAACAAAAAAAGACATAAGAAAAACACAAGACATAAATATATATTTCATAGCTTTCATATTATTTTTCTAATATTACTTAATCTGTGCTATTCTATATCATTAACAATTTATCTAAATTTAGCAGCCAGCCATAAATTACTAAAAATAGCAGATACAACTTATTAATGATTATAAAATTAATTTCGTAACCATAAATAGTATAATCGGAATTATAAAAATAAATAACAATCCTGCCAAAAAACAGAAAAGCAAAAAACGAATTGTCTTTTTATAAAAAAGAATCTGGCGATCATTTTCATCAACATCATTATATAAATAAGGAATCCAACGAGAAGGATTCGATAATCCTGGACCAAATTTATCAATCGTTGTTAACTCCTCCCATCTTTCTATGTTAGTTTTCTTGAGATAAAAATATAGCTTAAGATTATAAACAAAAGTAACTATACCTACCAGGACAACAAATAAAGATACAATAAGTACAATTACACTAATTATCATTTCGAAGTGTTGCTGCATGATTTTGTTTTATTTTTGTTAGTCCACTCTTGAATCCAGGTGTAAGTATAAAAACCGTGCTCCTCAATAGGAGTGCCTGCGCCTATTCCACCGCTAATAGTCCATGACGGAGCAGCGTCACCTTCCGGAATATTAACCTCACCACCAAAGGAAAGTCCTTCTCCTCCGGAGCCTCCAACAGTACCCGCCCCTCCCGATAAATCATTAATGTCAGTATTAGTTGAAAATGTTATATCAATTGTTCCAGAGGCAGCAACTCCACCATACCCCCCTCCTCCAATGACTTCATAGGTTCCAAACTGAAAACCGTTTTCCCAACTAAAACCAAAAACTATACCACCACCAGCAGTCCCTCCAGCACCAGCACCTCCACTACCGCTAACACCGATTTGGATCGTCCACAATCCATACGGATCCACCCAATTAACCGGATTATTCTTAACATAGGTATAAAGATTAAGCCCCCCGACATACCCAATCGGATCTGTCTGCAAGAATCTTCCAAATCCAGAATCATAATAACGGGCACGATAATTATAAAGGCCACTTTCAGCATCGTACCTCCTGCCAGTAAACATATATGGATTGCCAACAGAACTTTCGACTATCTGATGACCATACGCATCAAGAATAGTTGCCCTGCCGTAAACATCATACTGGTACGACTCGACCGTGGTCCCATTTGCATCAGTGATATCTGAGACACTGCCCAGGCCGTCAAAATGATAATAGTAATCATGATAAGTACGTGTCATGGAAATTACCTCATCAATACCGGCTCCATAGACATATTTGGCTTGCACTTCACCGGACTGATCAGTTTCCATGATTACTCTGGGACCGTCATAAATAAACCTGACTACATGGCCAGAGATATCCTTTTCAACACGTCTTCCAAGAGGATCATACTTGTAGGTTATGTCATTATCAGGGGTGATGACATGAATAAGCTTGTTTTCAGAATCGTACTTATAGGTATTAATGCCATCGCTAACTAGGTTTCCGCTGGAATCATAAGAAAGAACTGAACCATCAATAGCAGTGTACTGGTTCACTGAATTTGAGCTGTAGGTAACAGTAGAATTGTCTGCATGGGTAACGAAAGTCCGATTCCATACATTATCAAAATTGTAGGTTACTTGCCTCTCAAAACTCGACGAACCGGGGCTCTGTGATTCGGCACCAGGGTCAGCAACGTCATACTTGACATTTGTCAACTGATAAATGGAATCATAAGTATAGACATCACCATGATTATCACGATGACCATAAACAACATATTTCCTGTTGCCTGCCGAATTATAGCCGTATGTATAACGTGATATGAGAGATGCAGGGCTTACGATGCTGTTGTTGACAGAGGTAACCCTGTTAAGAGCGTCATAACTGTAGGTCGTACCTGTTCCATTGGGATAATCGACCCCTGTCCTTCTCCCCAGACTATCATAGGCATAACTCACAACCACGATGTCGGTCTGATTCTTGATTTGGTTCGGCCTGTTAAGTTCATCATAGGCATAGGTCAACCAGGAATTGTCAGGATAAATGAGCTTTATCCTGTTACCAACGGCATCGTACTCATAGGAAACAACATTTCCATTCTGGTTTTCATCAATTACATGTCCTGTGGCATCGTAAGTATATGAAATATTCCATCCAGGCTGTGATAATGAGGTTAATCTGCCAAGGGCATCATAGGAAAATGTGACCTCAGTAGAATCAGGATATGTTTTTTTGATTAGATGATGCACGGAATCATATTGATACCGAATCTTGTCTGCCCTTCTATTAATTTTCTCCGTGATATTTCCTACAGCATCATAACGAAATATTTCAGTCGAACCGTTTGCATAAGTTATCTTTATCTTTCTGTTAAGGGCATCATATTGGTAAGATGTTTGATTGCCATTCCCGTCTGTTATGCTAATCAGATTACCATTTTCATCATATTCAAAGTGAGTGGATACCCCCCTGGCATCGGTTACCTGGACTATCCTGTCTAAGGCATCGTATTGGTAGGTAGTTACATTACCTAGGGGATCAGTTTCAGATATCCTGTTTTCATTTTCATCGTATGTGAAGGTTGCATTATTACCAAGCGCGTCTGTTCTCTTAACCAGTTGATTGTAGTCATCATAATGAAATTCTGTTACATGACCAGCTGCGTCAGTTAATGCTATCCTGTTTCCATTTTCGTCATAGGCATAGCTTGTAATATTTCCCAATGCATTGGTAACTGATGTTTGATGGCCTGATACATCATAAGAGAAGAGTGTTACGTGACCGGCCTGGTCTGTAAAGTATGTTATGTTGCCAACAGCATCGTATTCAAAGGCAGCAGAATAACCAAGCGGGTCTGTCTTTGAAACCAACCTTCCATATTCATCGTATAAAAAGGAGGTGGTATTGCCAAGAGTATCCGTTATGGTAAGTAAATCCCCCTTCTCATTATAGGTAAAAGTGGTAATATTACCTGATGCGTCGGTAATCTTAACAAGATTTCCCATTTCATCATAATCATAGGTAGTAACATTACCTAAAGCATCAGTAATGGTCTTTATATGGTTATACTGTAAGTCGTAGGTAAATCTGGTTATATTGCCAAGAGGATCTGTCACAGAAACCAGGTTCCCATTTTTGTCGTATTCATTTTGGGTGACGTTTCCCTTAGCATCCGTAGCACTGACAGGATTGATATTTTCATCCCATGAAGTAAGAGTGGTATTGCCTAATGGATCGATCTTTTTTTCAACATTACCATTATCATTGTAGTAATAAGTTGTCCAAAAACCCCTTCGGTCTCTCATTTTTGTATATTTCTGATCCGGGTGATATTCAAATATGAAAGAGTTACCATTATAGACCTGTTCTGTTACCCTATTCTTGGAATCGTAAGTATTTGACAGATAAGTTACACCCTTGGCATTAGTAATACTGATCAGCCTGTGCTGGTGGTCATATGAATACCTGGTGCTATAGCCGGCTGGATTAGTATATGTAACAAGATTATTATTAGAATCGTAATGGTAGCGGAATACACGGCCCGCTGGATCCGTTATGGATGTTATCTTGTTATTGACACCATATTCGAAATTAAGGCGCCTACCGTATTCATCAGAAACAGTGATGAGACGCCCGGCATTGTCATAAGTAAATAAGAGCTTGTTACCGTTCCTGTCTGAAATTGTCGTCAGCCTGCCCGAATTGTCAAACCTGTAGGTCTTTCCGTCTTTCTTCCTGACAGTTGCTCCATCTGATGACGGTTGCAAACTTATATGGTAGCCCTTGGGTGGAATAACAGTTTGTAGATCCGGGGATATCTTAAAATCCAGCCGGACTCCTGGCTGCAGCCCAAAGAGTTTCCATCCCTCAGCCGTGGCAATTGTCCCACTCTCCTGATGCGAATAAGGCATGAGGAAAAAGTCATAATTAAATGTCCAGCCATACCCAAAAGGCCCCTCACGCATATCCTGAGAATTGTATTTTCTGGTAACTTCAAGCGGCATGCGTCCAGCAATATACGTATCCCTGTGTTCGTAATAAAAATTACCATTAGCTATATTAACTGGCTCTGCAGCACCAGTTTGTCCAGGTTTATTGGCAGGATTAGGATTATTTGGATCATTTCCCTTAGGTGTCGTGGAGCCATGATCACCTGAAACATCATAAGCACTTGCACTGTGCGGCAAAACAAAACCGGTGGTAAATATACTGAAACAGAAAGTTACAAGAACAATCAATGAAACTTGCTGTCTGTAAGGAAAACGTGACACTTAATGCCTCCTGCTACTCAATAAAACAGCCTGATTTCTCAAACTTATACCTTCATCAATAAAACAGAACTACGGATGCGTACCTTGTAGGCGAACGATTTCCATCCCTGTCTATTGCCGTGATCCCAATGGTGTACTGCCCTGCAGGGACAAGGCTTCCTGCGTCATTCCTGCCATCCCACACAACATTTGCCCTGCCTTCAGGGAGGGAAGAAAGGGTGAACTGTCTTATGACAAGCCCCTCTGAATCCTTCACATGGACATGGACATCACACGGCTCAGATATGGTGAAGGATACAGCAGTATGGTCGTTTGGATCACTTGCGTAGGGATTATACGCTGGGCTAAAGTAATTTGGATCAGCGCCCAGGTCTGTAATCTCGGGGGATGACCCTGTAACCACCAGGGCACTTTCAGGAAGCTCCCATGCCCATAGGGTAACACCAGTAGGGAGGGTGCCTGGCACGGCAACCCCTCTGTCATCCGTACCATCCCAGATCTCCACGTGACTGCCTGCTGACCTGTACTCCCATGAGAGCAGGGTCTTTACCCGGTCAAATGCATTCCCATTGGTGCCGTTTGTCCTGATGTAAAGGCTTACTGCTGATGGACGTGACAGGCTGTAACTTATTGGGAAAAATTGATCATCGTACTGGGCGAAGCTTGACGGAAACGACCTGTTCGGTACTACCCGAGGATAAGGTGCACCCATTCTCCTATCATACGTCCAGGTCTTTCCATCTATATTGACTTCAAGTATGAAGAAATACACACCGTCACGCACAGGGGCGCCCTGGTCATCAAGCCCGTCCCAGGAATCTGTAAACTGCCCTGCCTCCCTCTCTACGTCATGGAGTATGGTACGTACTGTATTTCCTGCCTGGTCAACTATGCGGAGGGTCACTACGGCTCCGGCCCCAAGATTGCTGGTAATGGTCCCGGCAACTCCGTGGGCAATGTTCACCGCACCACTTGCAGAGGCAGTGATACTTGGCTCTACCCTTATGCTCAACGCCTGTTTAATGGAATTTCCTTCATTATCAGTTACACGAAGGACAGGTTCAAACACCCCTACCCTGTTGTAGGTATGGATGACGTCACCGGTTTCACTGCTGCTCCAGTCATAGATGCCATCACCATCAAAATCCCATTCAAACAGGGTTACGTTTCCATCTGTATCAGTTGCAGTGGCTGTAAAACTGACATCAAGCGGGCCTGTTCCGCTTTCAGGCTCTGCTGAACACATGGCAGAAGGCGCGCCATCAGGACCTGCCTCAACGGTTATGGAATCAGAATCCGTGCGGCCACCACACTCCCTGACCTTGAGGGTGGGATGATATGTACCTGGCTGAAGGTACACATGGGTTATGGTACCGGTCGTTTCAAACAGGGTGATATTTCCAAAACTGTCCCCTGTGACCAGGTCACCATCACCATCCCCGTCCATGTCTGCCATAGCTGGCACAGCATTGCCACTGACAGAAACAGGCTGGCCTGCAGAATCCCTGAACTGGCCTTCCTGCTGAAAAAGGTAAGCCTCCGGGCTTCCAGAATTTCTGAACAGGAATATTTTGCCGGAATCTGCACCGATGAAAAGATCAAGGTCACCATCAAAATCAATATCATAAAGGGAAGGGCTGCTGCCTGAGCCCACGTTTATCTCGTGACCGTCGATGTCCAAGATACTTCCTGCATTTACAAACGATGGTTCTGCGGCTGACCCGTCATTCCTGTAAAGCAGGACAGCGCCCTGCTGGGTCCCGATAATGAGGTCCAGGTCATTGTCAGAGTCAATATCTGCCAGGAAGGGCTTGCTGTTTGCACCGGGATTAATCGTACTGTTTGCACTGTCATGCATCAGTTCCGGCTCATGCCATGCCGCATCATCTCCTGTTGCTAGATTTCTGGACCAAAAGATCTCACCTGACGAAGACCCAACGAAGAGGTCATAATCACCATCACCATCAATGTCTGCAAGCACCGGACGGCTTCTGCCACCAACACTTAAAGTATCCCCTTGAACATCAATGATCCGTCCCTGGGGCGCCCAGACGGGAGCGGTGGAGTTTCCCTCATTGGTAAAGTAATAGACGGTGCCGTCCTCATCCCCTGTAACGAGGTCCAGATCACCATCATGGTCAAAATCAACAGCAAAAGGTGCAGAGTTGTAATCCGTGCCTATTGCATTGTAGTGAAGGGAAAGAAGCCTCCACACCGCATGGCTCATGCTGCCTGTGTTGGCAAAGTAAACAATGCCACCATCTCCTGTGCCTCCAAAAAGGTCAAGATCACGGTCTGCATCTATATCAACAAAAAATGGCCTGCTGTAATATCCAACATCAATGGTTTGACCATGGATGTCTGAAAGCTCACCCTGTTCCTCCCAGACCGGCGTGTGGGAATCACCCTGGTTGAGGTAAAGCCGTATGTTGCCACTGTCACAACCAAGGAGCAGGTCCAGGTCACCATCTCCATCAATATCCACAAGCCTTGGGGCACTGTAGTAGCCGGCATCAATAACATCGCCCCAGACATCAACAGCCGGCTCCCCAGACGCCCATCTTGGTGAATGT
This sequence comes from Deltaproteobacteria bacterium, assembly GCA_015494395.1. Classification (GTDB taxonomy): domain Bacteria; phylum Desulfobacterota; class Dissulfuribacteria; order Dissulfuribacterales; family QOAL01; genus S144-17. Next base: position 38,077 of record WGBG01000167.1, on the reverse strand, counting down.
GCATCCCCCCTGTTTTGGAAGATGATCACCTGTCCAAAGTAATCCCCTGAAACAAGGTCCAGGTCACCGTCCGCATCAATATCAGCAAGCTCAGAGAAGCTGTAATAATCTGTTACCACCGGTTCGTTCACGCAGTTCATCAACTGACCGGAGAGCACCCAGGATGCGTGTGCAGAATCTCCCCTGTTTTCGTAGAGGATAAATGTTCCCTCCTCACTGCCAATGACAAGATCAAGGTCTCCATCACCGTCAATATCCCCAAAGGCTGGTCGGCTGTGAAAGCCTACATCTATTATGTCGCCTTCAGAGTCACGCACCTGGCCTGCTGTGCGGAAAGCAGGGACATATCTGGTTCCCTGGTTTTCATAAAGATTCAGCTTGCCATCATCCCCGCCCAGGACCATGTCATAATCACCATCGCCGTCAAGATCGGCAAAAACCGGGCTTGCCGCAGCCCTTGTTCTGATTGTCGGCTGCCCAGGCGAGGCGGCAGATTTTACATTTTCACTCCAGTCATAGACGCCATCACCCTGAAAGTCCCACTGATATTCACACACCGGGCCATCAGGGGCGTTTACTCCGCCAATAAGATGCACACTCAGGGGAACAGCGCCATTTGGAGGACTGACAAAAGGAACGGCTGTAAGCACTGATTCCGGGCCTGGGGCATTAACGGTTATCTCCAGGGCCTTGTCGGCAAAAACCCCCTGGTTATCCGTAACCCTTAACACCGGAGAATATGTTCCGGGCTGGTCATAGGTATAAGTGGCAATGGAGGTATCTGTACTGCTCCAGTCAAATACACCATCTCCATTAAAATCCCACTGGAATGTATTCGGGCTGCCGTCATAATCCTCCCCATCTGCAAAAAAGGTCACTGGTAACGGGGCAGAACCGGAAATGGGATAGGCAGATGGAAGGGGAACAGGGGGCCCTGCAATGGATATTATAACAGTATCCTCCGAGGTGATACCGTCATCATCAGTGACCCGGAGCGTGACATTGAACACCCCACCCTGCTCAAAAGTATAGGTAGTATCAGCAGACTGGTTACTGCTCCAGTCAAACACACCGTCTCCATCAAAATCCCATTCATAGAGCGTAACAGCGCCATCCTCATCTGATGCCCTGGCTGAAAAAACAACCCTGAGGGGGGCTGAACCGGACATAGGGGCAGCCGAGGCAAAAACGGAAGGCCTTGAGCCAACGAACAGGTGAACCGTGTCCGTAACCCATAGGCCCTGGTCATCAGTCACCCTCACTGTTGCATCAAAGGCGCCCTTTGTATTGTAGGAACGGGACACTTCGCAGGTCTCGTGACTGCTCCAGTCAAACACACCGTCTCCATCAAAATCCCATTCATAGAGTGAGATTTCGCCGTCGGGATCCGATGCGGAACAGGAGAAGGAGACATTCATGGGGGGAGAGGCGCCACGAAGCGGAGAGGCCCATGCCCTGACCTCAGGAGGGAGCATTGCTATGACAGTGAGGTCGCCGGAGGCATTACCATCCGCGCTGTCAGAAGCGGTAACGTGGATATTGTATGTCCCGGGCTCAAGGAAAAGATAAGAAAAGGTCTCACGGGACTCGTCCGCGGTCCCGTCTCCATCGATGTCCCATGAAAAAGTGTATGGAGGTGTGCCACCTGCTACATTTGCTGAAAACCTTACCTCAAGGGGCACAGCGCCTGAAGATGGAATAGCAACAGGAGTTATGCCAAAGACAAGGACGGGACAATCGGTTCTTCCAAACTCCAAGGCAAACTCTTGAACGTCTTCCTGGTCATACGCCCCGCTGCTGTTTATATCAGCAAGGGCTTGGAAATTCAGTATGTAATCCTGAAAGAGCTGAAGGTCCCTGCCGTCAACGTCCTGGTCTAAATCAAGATCACCGAGGCACGGCCCGGTCAGACCCTTTGCAGTAATTGTTTGATGGTCTTCAGCACGTGAAGCACCATTATTGGATATTGGTAGAATGGCTGCAATAACAACCAATGCAATACAAAATACTGCTTTAACAAGCAGCAACTTCCTCTCCTCCTTCATAAGTTGCTCCCCGCTATGTTTTTGAATAAACCCTGCCTAGTAACTGTTCAGCAGTGAATATTTTCTTGTTTTTCTGAGGATTACTTCGCCAAAACCGCGAAACTCGCTGGTGCCTTGCTAAGAGAGAGGCGTTTTTGGCTGCGCTTCGCCAAGAAAAACCACGAAATTCTTCAGAGTCACTCCAAAACAAGACCACTCACTCATGCTGAATCGATACCATGCCGGTTAATCAATTACAGAAACAGATAGCTTAATTCCCATTCGATATTAACTAAAAAAGCAATCACCATGCCCTCTTGATCTCTTCAAAAAGACGCAAACATGACCATTAAATTGCTTTTAAATTACTTTTTGGAGCAAATAAAATCAATCTATAAAGAAGATTTCCAGGAAAAAAATTTCTCTTTCCGTTTTTTTCACCTTACCAATTTGACAAGTTAGTTAAAATTTATGTAACTGTTCAGTGTATTGATGTTATAAGGTTGATGATTGGTCTTGTTTTTCCGTTCCAGAGAACAATTTCTTGTTTTTCTAAGGCTCGCTACGCCAAAATCGCGAAACTCGCTCATGCCTCACTCAAACAGACGCAATTTTCTGGCTGCGCTTCGCCAAGAAAAACCACGAAATTCTTCAGAGTCACTCCGAAACAAGACCAATTATCACACTGAATAGTTACAAATTTATCAGTAATACGTGATCCTACACCCACATGGATTGAACCATTGCAGGATTTGCTGCAAATCCACAACCGGGAAATTTCCATACCCGTCACTTATATGGAAATTGCGATGACAAAGGGGATACTTTTATCATGATGAGCCGCATTCTTAAGAGCATATTTCTGAAACACTGCTTATTAATTTTGTTGTTTGCCCTTTTTTTACCTTGCACAGGTAGTGCTGATGAAACCATTGCCCAGGCAAAAATTGAACAAGGCAGGGCATTTCTCGCACAACACGACCTACCCTCGGCAACAGAGGCATTCCGTCAGGCGGCTGAAGCAGCAGAGCCGACTGACGCATCGTATGAACTTGCCAATCTCTTTTACGGTGTCACCAGGGTTCTTAATGTGGCCCACAGCCCTGAGGCAAACCAGCTCCTTGACAGAACAGGGGTAAGCATTGAAGGCAGGAATCTTTATGACTGGAAGGCCACACTGCCGGAAGATGCAGACGGGGATGTCATAATGCCTGAAGACACGCCCCGTTCCACAGAATACATCAACTTTCTCGCAAACACTCTTGTACCTGAGATTGACGCAGCTTTAATAAACCTTTCCAGGCTCTCGTCCACAATTTCAGTAATCCTTCAACCAGAGGAACTGAATACCAGTGATGAAGTTGAAGTGGACTACGGTGACGTGCTGATGTTCGAGTACAGCCTGTATGCAATCCAGACCATTACCAGCATCTTGAAGTCCTATGACCTTGACGTGGATGTTGATGAAGTATTTACCCCCATCCTAAACGGATATCATTTTTCCATAAATGATGAGCTACTTGCTGTCTATCCGGACTTTCTGAAACTACTTACACCCAACCAGTTGGCTTCAGCAGGAAACAGCCTTGAGCTCAGCCTGAATACCTACCTCCAGGCATCTGACTTTATCAGGGCAGAGACAGACCCCCAGGATGATGACCTTATATCTTTTGATCCTGACAGCCTGGAAGAAGAGCAGGAGTACAGTGACCTGATCTCTGATCTTCTGGCTTCCATATCTGAACCCACGGTGATCAGAAACATTGAATCTGACACACCATTCACCCTTTTTCTGGAACCGTTTTTTGATGCCCAGATCGATATCAGGGCATTGCTCCCTGAATTTGATGAAGACAATCACATCGTAAGCTGCTCTTTTACTGACCCTACCATAAATGGCACGGTGGTTGGTTATAGCAATGATGACTGGAACGCACTGCTGGGGCTTTTCATTCCAGTCCAGGGTGCTGTCAGTACTGTGCTACCTTCAACTGGTACAATTCACGTAGAGAGTTTTGGTAACTACTGGAATGGATATTTCAATGACCCACGGGACAGCACGACCATTTCAGCCCCTGGCCCTTACACCCTGCAAAATGAGACAGGCAGTTTTGTTTATATAAGGGCATGGAGCGATGAGGACAACAACGGTATTTTAAGCCCGGGAGACCTTTACGGTGAGCCTGAACAGAATCCTGTTGAGGTAACCTCTGCAAATTGTGTCCATGACAATGTTGATATTGTGCTTGAAACAGAGATGACCGGAATAAAAGGGCGTGTTTCAGACAGTCAGGGGAATCCAATACCCGGAATTTATGTGAATGCTATTATACCAGAGCAGGACGGCAATTGGTGTAATTATCTTAACATCTGGGCAACTACTAACCAGGACGGGACATTTGCCCTAAATAATATCCCTGCCGGTATGGAAATTAAAATAAAGATCCATGCATTATGGCAAGGATTTGAAGACGGATACTGGACAAGCTCTGGACCAGTATCCTACTGTGGCGACGCCCAATCCTTTTTTGCAGAGGGCAGCAAGGCAGCAAACATAAATATAACACTTCAAGGGGCATCTCATATCAGCGGGAGCGTCATGGACACTGATGGCACTCCATTGGTGCTGGCCAGCGTTTACATTTATGATGCGGTCAGCAATGAACAGCTTGGAGGGAGCACAACAGATGAGTATGGCAATTATAACTTCTACTTTCACAATGCCCCTTCAAACCAGATAAAAATGCAGGCTCAGGGACCATGTGACTCTGACCTTATGCCAGTTTACTACAACAATAAACCTGACATTGCCAGCGCAGATACAATAGCTGCTCCACCAGGTACTGATATAAATGGAATAGTTTTCTACCTAGCTCAGGGGGATTCAATATCTGGCTACACCACTTACTCTGATGGACTGCCTGCAGCAAATGTATGTATTGATATTTATGCAGTGGATACCTATTACTGGGTTAGCCGGGTTTACTCTGATGGGTCAGGATACTACAAGGCAGGTGGTCTAAGACCTGGTGAATATATTGTCATGTTCACCAATTACAAGATAAACGGAGAATGGCAATTTTCATACTATGACAACAAGACAGAATTGAATGACGCCGACCATATCTACCTATCTAATGGCACTGACATAACTGACATAAACCTCTCCATTCCAGGCTTCCTGTGCGACCTTGACCATAATGGCTCATTTGGCAGTGAGGATATGGAGGACTTTGGGACATCTTTTGGCTTCCAGAAACAATCTACCAGTGACCTTGACAATGATTATGATACCGACGGTATTGATCTTTACAGGATGATACTTTCCATATCGCGCATGGGACTACGAGTAGAGTAAAAAGGTATGGTCCTCTCAGTTTGATGCACTAAAAAGGGCGGGAATCACCCGCCCTTTAGACTTAATATGGGTACGACCGGGGCATGAGCCGCACCGGATTTAATTACCAATGCCTTTCCTGGCCATCAAATTGACCAGAAATCAAGGCTCACAACCTAGAATGCATAATGCATTGAGAGCACCAGCGCATTTCCAAAGGATGCCTGACTTACACTGTCCTTATCTCCCGTATATGCATAAGAGCCAACCAGTGTAAGATGTTCATCATACATAAAGGCAATATGGGCCTCCCACATGGAATGGGTGGAATGATCCGCTCCACTTTCCCCCTTGAAAACATCACCCACATCAATGTCCTGCTGATACTCCCAGCCAACAATGAACTTGTCAAAAAGGACCGTATCAATATTACCAAAAAAGGTCCACTGCCTGTCATCGCCGAATCCTAAAACACCGCGCACAAACCCCTTGGTTGCCCGTGTTCCAGCATTCAAGATCACTGGAAGCGGCAGTTCCTTTATCATCTTTGTGGCAACAAAGTAAAAATCCCAGTCAGAATTATCCTTAAGTTCCAGACTATCATCGGCATCAGTGTGCATGTATATGGCACCGAAAGAAAAGGCAGGCATAAACTTAAGATCAAACTCATTTTCCCTTACAAGATTAAGCTTAACACTGAAGTTGTCCTTATTGACATTCTGGCCATCACCGTTACCAAAATCTTCAATATCCACAAACTCATGTGAGTATCCAAGCTCGAGCCTATTAAAGAAAGAGATGTTAGCACCTATGGGGAACCAGTTAATATGGCTCTCATTGAGCCCAATGTACCATACAGCGAACTGGGGTTTAGAGACTATCCCGGCCCCGAACAACCCCTTATCACCCTCTTTAAGAGGATTTGCCACATATGCCATTGGATTAAGGGCAACACCTCCAACACCTTCGGCATTTGTAAGTGGCGGGCCTGCATGTGCTGCAGAAATTGACATTAAAAACACCGCCGTAACAATCGTAACCCAAGTTACATACATCCTGTTCATATCTTCCTCCCTTTGATAAGTTGCCCCGTTGATTAACTTTCATAATCATCCCAACGGTATTTCTTCCAGAGTTGAAGGTCTTGCCTGCTCATCAGTACAACCCCGGACTCATCATCAGCCCGAGCATCATTCTACCAAAGCGGTTGACTTCCCCCATTCATAGTCAAACCGAAGGCATGGCTTTATACCTTCTTAAAAAAATCCGAAAAACAGCATGGATTTTTGAACAAGAACTCGTGACTTAATACCACAATGTGGTATAATATATAACGATAAATTCACTGTCAACTATTTTTTATACAAACATTTAATTATTTAACAAATATTCATTAATTATCTCGAGACACAACTTTTAATTTTTTACTCATGACGAACAAAGAATTTACATTTGCTAGAAAAATTTTAAAAAGAACACAGAAACAGATGGCAGAACTACTTGGAACTTCAAAAAAAACCATATCCAGCTATGAACAGGGATACCGTAATATTCCCATTTATGTGGAACGCCAAATATACTTCCTGATTTCACGCAGAAAAAATATTGCCAGTAAAATCAAGGCGTGCTGGGAGGTTAAACATTGCAATGAAAAAATCAGGGCCAAATGCCCCGCCATGGAATTTGACCTTGGACACATGTGCTGGTTTATAAGTGGAACATTCTGCAACCAGTGCAGAACCGATTCACCTGTTGAAAAACTCTCTATCTGCCGAGGGTGCGAGGCATTTCGGCCCATTGCCGAACTGCTTGAATACCAGGATGCACATAGCGAAAAGGAAAAAGAAAGTGATTGATATCTCTTCTGTAATCATCACCACTGTACAGCGCATTAATAAAAGTGAACCTGGATCCGGCATAAAAATCCTCACGTATAAGAAGGACAGACATGTGAGCATAAGGCGCATTGATGACACAAGGCTTCAAATAGAAGAGAGGGGATTTGAACAGCGAGAGTTCGAAATTGAAGAAAAACAACTGAAAAAGGCCATAAAAACACTGATTAAAAGAGAATTTCCAAGAAGCAGGAAGGTACATCTTAAAGTCGTAACACAAGACAGATAATATGTTTTCCTCCCAGTTCATCGCCCGGAAACTGTACAGTCCGGCCCTTTCTCTCTGCCTTGTAGTAAAGGTTACGGTTATGCACTTTGCGATGGAGATGGCCTGTGTACTACTTTTGAAGTATCCCCCCAAGACGGGCAAGGAATCCCTCATTAGGATTCAGCCCGTCAGAATCGTGGATTATGCTGCTTGTAAAAAGCCGTTTTAGTCGTATGTTGTCAGAAAAGCCTGCAATTTAAACCAAAAACTCATGCATGATTTAGTTAGACTTGTGCCGTAGGAAAAGAAATTCTTTTCCTATCAGGGAATTTTTGTTCGCTCCTTTGCCGAATTTTCAAATAACCTCCATACACAACCAGACCACTTTGGGGAAAATACACATTTTACTGGCATAAAGTTTGCTATCTGTATCTATTCAGCGTAGTAAATGGTCTTGTTTTGGAGTGACTATGAAGACTTTCGTAGTTTTTCTTGGCGAAACGCAGCCATAAAAATCGCGTCTGTCTGAGCAAGGTACGAGCGAGTTTCGCGATTTTGGCGTAGCGAGCCTTAGAAAAACAAGAAATTGTTCACCGGAACGGAAAAACAAGGCCATTCACTAACCTCAATTACCATCAATACGCTGAACAGTTACGCTATGCTTTAGCTTATAGCTGCCTCCGGCATGAATGACACCTTAAAAGGAGGGAATCATGATATTGAAAAAATTCTTTCTTTTAGTACTGACAATATGCACTTTGATCATTTGTGACGCTGCCCTTGGGGCGCCTGGCACAATAAATTTCCAGGGAAGGCTCACCAACAACGCAGGCGAGGCGCTGGACGGTACATTCACCGTACATTTCTCCCTTTTCAACTCCCTCATTGGGGGAACACTGCTTTGGGAGGAGGAACAGGGCGTTACAGTTACAGACGGCATATACAGTTGCCAGCTGGGGGCCGCCACGCCCCTGGATGCATCGGTATTTTCAGAAGATGAGGTCTTTCTCGAGGTATCAATTTACAATACTGACAGCGCCACCTGGGAAACACTATCCCCCAGGCAAAAACTGACAAGTACAGCCTTCGCGTTTCAGGCAGAAAACTCAATGACCCTGAATGGCCATGAAAGTGACGATTTTGCCCCTCTTAACCATCATCATGCCGGTGAAGACATCACAACCGGCACCATTGCCGAAGAGCGCATAGCCCCGGAGATAGCAAGGGACTCCGAGATCACCTGGAGTAACCTCTCGGGTATCCCCGCAGACATCGCAGACGGGGATGACCTGGGCATCACCACGGAAACCGATCCCACTGTTCCGGACAGCCTGAAGGATGGGGTATCGTGGGATGAGATAGGCTCAATTCCTTCCGGCTTTGCTGACGGCATTGATAACGATTCAGGGGGAGACATTACCGCAGTAAATGCAGGCGTTGGGCTTACCGGAGGGGGGAGCAGCGGCCCGGTAACCCTTAATGTGGCTGTTCCCCTTTCCCTGACCGGGCAGGCCGGCGACATAACATTCGGGCCCGACGCTGCTGTCATATCTGCTGTTAACAACAACTCATCCATCTTTTCAACCTGGAATATTGGAGGATATTTTAGCTCCTCGTCCTTTGGGGGCATTGGCGTATATGGTGAGGGTTCCAATGGAGCCTTTGGCCAGATCTATGGCGGATATTTTGTAAGCCGTGGCTCAAGTGGGACTGGAGTATACGGGGAAGCTGCAAGCACACAAGATTCAGTACACTATGGAGGAAGGTTCGAGGCCGCAGGCCAAAACGGAGTAGGGGCCTATGGCATAAGCACAGGTTCCCAGGGAAAGGGGGTCTCCGGACTGGCTCCAAAATATGGAGGATATTTTATATCCTCAGACTCCATCGGTCGTGCTGTGTATGCCGAGGCCCAGGAGACAAACAGCATCGGCATTTTCGGCAAGGCCGTGCGCGCAAACAGCACCGGCATCTGGGGTGAAGGTGCCAACTGGGACTTTTATGCAAACGGTTCGGGCACCAACTACGGCCCTTTCACAGGTGCCCACGAGGTACGTTTTGCAGGGGACTTCCCAGAAAATACCCGTCCTGGCCTGATAGTTTCTGTTACCGGCAAGACCTTGATCAGAAGAAAAGAAAATGGAGAAATATCCCTTTCATCCACCCTCCCCACAGTGACACTTGCCCGGACCCCACAGGACAGGGCGGTATTCGGTGTCCTGGTATCCCAGGGTCCGCTTCCTGAAGGGCACTGGTACAAGGCAAAAGAAGGTGAACGCTTTGGAGTGGTAAACGCCCTTGGCGAGGGGAGGGTCCTGGTTACGGATGTTAACGGGCCAATTGAACCCGGCGACTACATCACCACTTCTCCAATTCCTGGTTATGGCCAAAGGCAGGATGACGATATCCTTCACTCCTACACACTGGGCAAGGCCATTGAAAAGGTTGACTGGGAAAATGTTACAGAGACAGTGGATTATAATGGCAGGAGTGTAAAGGCTTACCTGATAGCCGTGGTTTACACCAGCGGCTAAAAAGTCTTGCCTGAAAAGGCTATCCCTGGCCCTATTGCCGGGGATAGCCGCGCCTGCAGTGAAACACCCAGTATGGGAAAGGGTCACTCCATGAGGCCTTTAAAGCCAAGTGTATCTATTCGGGCATAGGGGGCCCGATTTTTGGCAGTGAGCCTGAAAAACCTCGATCAGTTGGAAAGCAGGTCATATGCGCTTTTTCCATACGTAGGTGCGTAACCTGCAATACCTGCTACCCTGCCTCCCTGAATGAAGAGATAAAGATCCATCCCGTCGTTATCATGATCTTTATCTTCATCTCCCGGAAGGTCTGGCAAATACTCTTCACAGCCAATGCGCCATTCATCAAGTTCAACGTGTTTCTTGAGCCACGAATACCCGGCTGTATTTGCAGCAGGACAAAACACTATGGGGTCCCCGCTGTACTCAACACCGAAGACTGCCTTGTCTCTTTGTACAAACGCCTCATAGAGATCACATTCCATGTACTGGAAACATTGCTCGTTAATTGCCCAGTCAAAATCTCCAACCAGCTCCCCCACCTGCTCGATATCGTTTTTAAGGCCCACTGAGAGTCCGCGTCTATGTGCCTCCTGGGCAATCCACCTGTTGTAGTGTAACTGATCTTCGTAACTGATTGAAAATCCCGAATCATTGGCATAGGCATCCACATTGTCAGGTTCCACCCCGTCACACCCCTTGCTCACCGCAAGATCCAGCCTGGACTTCATAACAGGCCCTATCACATCCAGTCTCCTTATATCAAGCCATCTCTCCCCGGGCCAGTCATCCAGTTCATTACCCTTGACCAAGGCCGGAAACCGCTCAGCATCGTCTCGCCACTCTTCCCATGTCCCTGCGGAAAAGTAGCAGATAACCCTCCTTGAAAAGGCATGAAGCTCATGGATTAAAGATTCGGGGGCATCAAAAAGGTCTATATCATACACATCTACTGCAAATGAGGTATCGACATCTCCGGTATTTAACTGCCACTGCCAGCTTAGGTGCGCTGAGGCCTTAGGCTGCCACCAGCCTGTATCGCCACAAATACCGTTCTCCACACAGAGAAAGAAAAAAAACAACATAACGCCAATCCTAATTATACCACTTAAATTCCCGGAGCTATACATAATGAGCACACCTTCCACTAAGTCCATGGCCATGTCACTAATCGAATCTCACTATAAAACCTTTCCATGCCTTATCAACTATCCTGTTATCAATGTAAATCCCAGGATACCAGGGCCCCTCACCATTCCGGAAAAGGAGGGGAGCGCGGTATCAAGTTCTGTTCCGATTGGCATGAGCTGATTATGAAATACAGGGCAGGAAAATTACCGTACACTCATACGAAATTTCCAAACTCAAGCAGCGCCTACTGACAAAGGAAAAGTAGCAAAACCAACAATTGCTCAACCAATACTTGTAGTCTTTCTTTTTAAGCTTCTCTTCTTGAGCTTCTAATAATCTCAATGCAATATGCGTGGCTCTTTCCATGGTTTTGAAGAATTCTCAGCCAAACGATTATATTGGGAATTTATTTTTCGAAGAGATGCAGCAAATCCTACAATCGATCAAATTTGGTTAAAACAAGTTTGTTATTACAGCTTTTTACATTCTGTATCTGAAACATTTATGCCCGATTTCTGTAACAGACTTGAAAACCAAAAGGAGGCATGTTAAAGAGACGCGACAATCAGCACATATAAAAGTCTTCAGATGCTCATTATGAGCTTAAGGGCTGTCCAGCCTGTTTTTGGGACAGCTCCTTAAAGGGAACCCGGTGAGAATCCGGGACGGGCCCGCCGCTGTAACCGGGGACACGGGCTGCCAATACGCCACTGCAGTTTTATGTGAACTGTGGGAAGGCGGCAGCCACTGTGGACGATCCGGAAGTCAGAAGACCTGTCTGAAGGCAAGAGCATATCCCCGCGGATCGGGATAACGTGCTCCGGTATTCCGACTTTATTTCCTCTGTCAGGGACGGTGCGCACTTATCTCCGTACCGTGGAAACCATTACGAGGAGCTAAGGAGGAATGCCTAAATGTCACATCACCCATCCAGTCTTTCCCTTCTGAAACGCGGGTGCAGCCGCACCTGCCTTGCTGTTTTTGCCTTACTGTTCATTCTGAATCCTGTCCATGCGTCTGCGTCAGAAGATGGTCGGCCCTATTCTGAATCTGCCTCTGAGTCTGCCAAGGTAGAGCAACTGGAAGAGATGGTTGTCACTGCCACCAGGAGCCCTGAGGAAATTCGGGAAATTCCTGCCAAGGTTGAGGTAATTGACCGTCAGGAAATTGAGCTTACCTCAGGTGAGACCATAACCGAACAGCTCAAGAAAAATTCATCAATCGGGGTAATTGAATACCCGGGTGCCCTGGCAGGTATCGGAATAAGGGGCTTCAGACCTGAATTTTCCGGGATCACCAAACATTCACTGATCCTGATTAATGGCAGGCCTGCTGGCGCAACCAACCTTGCCACCATAACGTCAGACAATATTGAGCGTATTGAAGTGCTCAAAGGGCCTGCCTCATCACTTTACGGCGGCGAGGCAATGGGGGGCGTGATCAACGTGATCACCCGCAGGAATACCGGCACACTTGCCGGAAGGGCCGAGGCAGGTTTCGGATCTTTCCGCACCAACTTTCAGAAAGGAGGTATTGGGGGAAGGATATGGAAAAATCTGGACCTTGATATTGCAGCAAGGCGGTACGAACAGGCCGGTGATATCGAGATGGGCAATGGTGAAGAGAGGAAACACACGGGTTTTATTACACGTGACGGTTCCTTCCATCTCGGAATGGACATAGGAAGCCACTGGCGCACGGATCTGACAGTTGATGGTTACCAGGGCAGGGACATTGAAACGCCAGGCGACACCTTTGATGGAGATGCCAGGAGCGGATACAAGGATATTGACCGTTACGGGGTTGACTTCCGGCTTGGCGGCCAGGTTACCCGTGACTACCGCCTGGATATCACAGCCTACCACACCGGAGAATCATCGGAATATTACAAGCGCTACTATGGCTGGTCCTCTCCAGTGGAGGTAAGCCCGTACCGCAGTTATGACTATGACATCTACTGGACCGGGGTTCAGGTGAAGAACCAGTATGACTGGGGGATACACCGTATAGTAGCGGGTTTTGACTGGCAGGATATTGACCGGACAAGCAGGAGCTATAATCTGGACGGCAGCCGCAAGGCACCCTATTCCCCCGATGAGAGCAGGGAAAACTGGGCGGGCTATGTAGAAACCATCTGGCGCTTCATGGATGAGCGGCTGACAGTAACTGCAGGCGGACGCTACGACACCTTTGATGTTGAGACCAGAAAGACGCCGTACAAAACGGATTTCATCCCTGGTTCAGACGATTTCTCCCAGTTCAGCCCAAGGGGAGGCGTAAATTACCTGTTCGATAACGGTTTGCGCGTGCATACTACCCTGGGACAGGCCTTTGTCCCTCCTGCCGCAGCGCAGCTCGCCGGCTACTCCGAAAGGGTGGTAGGCGGAGTTACCATGATCACAAAGGGAAATCCTGATCTGGACCCTGAAACCTCACTTACATTTGATTTTGGCCTCGGGTATGAAAATCCGGCTCTGGCCCTGAATTTCGACATGACCTATTTCCACACCGAGGTTGATGACAAGATAACCAGGCTGAAAAACGGAAATGTCACCACCTACGAGAACAGCCTCAGCGCAAGGATGGATGGCATGGAGTGGGAGCTGCAGTGGGACTTTGGGAAGTACCTGGACTGGAACCGGTCAATAAGCCTTTTTACAAATGCCACCTGGATGATACGTGCCGAGGAGGAGAACAGCAGGGATAACTGGGAAGACATACACAATGTGGCGACATACACCGTGAACTACGGTCTCATGTACGACGATGGAATGTTCGACGCAAGGCTCCATTTCAGAAGCCAGGGCACCATGAAGGATTATGACTGGAATGCGGTCGGATACCCGGTTATCTGTTACCCGTGCTTTACAGTGGCCGACCTGGTGATGGGGGCTACATTCCTGGATCACCACCGGGTAATGCTCCGGGTGGATAACCTGTTTGATAAGTACTATTACGAGAAAAAGGGCTTTCCAAAACCGGGCATAGCCGCATATCTCAGTTACCGTTTCGAGTTTTGATCATGGAAACAAAAACACTGATACTGGGATTGCTGTTTTCATTTGGAGTATTTGCGGCAAAGAGCGGAGCAGGGCTTTCGTACCTGCTCTCCAGCAGAAAAACCGTGCTGCAGAAGGCCGGTGTGGCGTTGGCCTGGGCTGTGCTCTACCTGCTGGTATTTGCAGTGGCATGGCTTGGAATTAAGAAGTTTAATCCCCTTGCATGGCTTGAAAGCCTGGATTCTATCTTCAGGGGAATAATGGCCTTCCATTTTATCATGGTGGCCATCCTGTTTGCCTGGGGTGCTGCCCTGCTCTTCCCCAACCGTTGTAAGGATGGCAGTGGAGCAGGAAAAACCAGGGCATGGATGGCGCTGGTTGCGCCATGCCCGGGCTGCCTTGCGGTGATCTTTTTATCAGGCGCACTGCTGGATAAACTTTCGCCCGGACCAGCCCTGCTTTTCCCTCTGCTCTCAGTGCTTTTCGTGGTGATGGGGCTGGCATCCGCTGCATTTTTTGCGTTTTTCAACAATGGGGCCGGGGCGGAACGCCGCCTCGGCACTGTCATGATAATGCTGTCTCTCTACTTTCTTCTGACCATTGCCATTGTTCCCCATTTTGATGATGCAAAGAGGATTTACAGGTTGAGCAAGGGTGGTGTTGTCAGTGGCCCTGGGGCAGATCAGCTTGCCTGGCTGGTTGCCGGGGCAGCGGCGGCCTTTGGCATCGGGATAATCATGGAGCGGCAGAACCGCAGAGCAAGGGAGAAAGTGGAATGGAACTGACGGCATTTCTTAAATCGTTTATTTACCTGGTTTCTTCATCTCTACTTTTTCCTGTGCTGCTCCTGCTGTGCCTGCTTACGTTATGGACAGTTGTGTACAGCGGGCATTTTTTCAGCATGTGGCTTTCGAGGCGGCGGCTCAAACCAGACCCGCTGGCCACTGCATCCGAGAAGGGATTTTCGGCATTTCCCGCCGATGTCCGGGCCTTTGCAGACAAACTCCTTGCTATCGCCCATGATGACCACAGGGAAATCGCGGTACTGAACCTGTTGCGGGAGATGGAACACCGCATGTGGAAGTCCCTGGACGGGCTTAAAATGCTGATCCGTATAGGACCGGGCCTGGGTCTCATAGGTACGCTGATACCCATGGGTACAGGGCTGGCCTCTCTTGGCCAGGGTGACATAAGCAGGCTCTCCGGAGACCTTGTCATAGCTTTTACCACAACTGTGGTCGGAATGGCGCTTGGCCTTGCAGCTTACTGTTTTTTCACTGTCCGGCGCAGATGGATTGAAGAGGACATAAAGAACATGGAGCTTGTGGCTGAGATAATTGAGCATGGACACGGGAGGCAGGATGAATGAAATATCTCAGGCGTAAACAGGACCGGGGCACCGGATTTTCCGATAATGATCCCATGACCGGCCTGGCCAATCTCTTTGATATCGGGCTTGTCTTTATCGTAGGGCTGCTCCTTGTCCTCTTTGCCACGTATCACCTGGAGGACCTTTTAAAAGAGGACTCCACCGTGACAATTACCAGGCAGACAGGGGAAGGAGACATGGAAATTATAGTAAAAAAAGGCAGGAAGATAGAGGCCATGCGTGTCTCCAGGGCCAAAACCAGTGGCAGGGGCCAGAGGCTTGGAACTGCCTACCGCCTTGGAGACGGCACCATGGTGTACGTGCCGGAATAGGACCTGAGGTATCTGCGGCCTCCTGTAAGCAGATACAGGCATCTTTGTGCGGGCTTATTGAGAAGCCAGGAGAAGTTAGGAACTTAGGTATGAAAAAAACAAATCATTTTGTGGCAGTGGTATCGCTGTTGTTCTTGTTTATCCCATCTTTTGCTCTTGGGGCATTTCCATTGACATTCACGGATTCGGCAGGAAAGACCATCTGCCTTGAGCGCCAGCCAAGACGGGTGGTCTCACTGGTTCCGGGTGTTACCGAGATTCTTCTGACAATAGGGGCCGGAGATGCCGTGGTCGGAATTACATACCACTCGATTCTGCCTCCACAGGCGGCAGACAAGGTGATTACAGGCGGATTTTTTTATCCTGATACGGAGAAAATCGCGGGCATCAACCCTGATCTTATCTTTTATACCGACCTGCAAAGAGAGGTGGTGAGCCAGTTCAGGGGCCGCTGTGTACTGGTTAATCTTTCTCCACGGTCAATAGGGGACAGCTTCAGGCACATCAACCTGCTGGGAAGGATATTCGGATGCCAGGCAAGGGCAGGTGAGGTTGTTGCAGAACAGAAGCGGCTCCTTGACCTCATAAGACGCAAAACCGCGCTGATTCCCAGGGAAAAAAGGGTGCGGGTCATGAGACTCATGGGACGGGGGCAAGTCATGACGCCGGGGGATGATTCCTTCCAGAAAGAGTACGTGGAGGCTGCCGGTGGCATTGCTCCGGACCTGGGCGAAAAGGGGGCTGTGGTGCCGGTGTCGCTTGAGGAGTGGCAGGAGTTCAATCCCCAGGTGCTATATGGGTGCGGGGGCGACCGGGCCATCCTCAGGCTGCTGCACAGGCCGGGCTGGAAGAATGTGGATGCGGTAAAAAACAACCGGATATATTTCTTTCCCTGCGAGCTTACATGCAGGGCAGCTGCCCATACCGGCTATTTCGTGGCATGGCTCTCCTCGCGCCTCTACAGGGATGAATTTTCAAACCCTGAAAATTTTGTACTGCCAGAGCAGGTTGTTGGCAGAAAGGAGTTGTCTGCAGGGCTTCCGTGCGTAAAGAAGGCCGAGGTGGTCTCTGCTGACATCAAGGATTTCAGGAACAAGGCCGTGGTGGTGCACTTGAGCCGCCCCATGAAGGTTGTTTCAACCCTGGAGGGGATGCGTGAAAACATAAGTGTCATAGGCAACAACTACTTTCCCCCTCCTGCCTGGGGACTTGGCCACAGACAGGGTCTTGACGCCCTGCGGCGCGATACCATGCGCGTGCTTGGGCTTGATCCTGCCTCAACCTCCCTGCTGTTTACAGGCGCGAACATGGATAATCTGGCTGTAACAACCCGCAGATTCAAGGAAATGCAGGTGGTGGCCCTGGTTACCGCAGGGGTATCCAGCAATGCGGTTCGAATGTCAGCGGATACTGGCAAATTCTATGAGCTTGCCGGGGCAGGATCACAGTCCGGGCATTCCGGCAGCAAGCCCGGCACAATAAACATACTTATTCTTACAAACCTCAAACTTACCGAAAGGGCCATGACCAGGGCCATTATAACCGCAACCGAGGCAAAGAGCGCAGCCTTGCAGGACCTTGACATACGCTCAAGCTACACCCCGCTTGAAAACCAGGCCACAGGCACCGGCACAGATAATATTATTGTGGTTCAGGGGGGCGGTCCGCGCGTTGATTCGTCCGGCGGTCATTCCCGCCTTGGCACCCTAATAGCCCGCGCGGTTTATCAGGGAGTTCAGGAGGCTGTCCACATGCAGAACGGTTTTACCGGAAACCGCAATGTGTTCCAGCGTCTCCGGGAACGGAAGATTGACCTGTGGCAGGCCTGTATGGAGGCGGCAGGAGACAGGGATGAGGGCACAGTGCTTTTCCAGGAGGTTGAAAGCCTGCTCCTTGATCCGTTCTATGCCGGGTACCTGGAAGCCCTGATGGCTGCAGGCGATGCGTTCCAGCGCGGCCTTGTATGTGACATTGCTTCAATGAGTACATGGTCGCATGCGGTATATAAGCGTATCGCCAGCGGAAAGGGGAGCGGCTTCCGGAGTTTGAATATCCCTTTTTTAAGCGGGTTGCCACCGCTTGTGGCCTCTGGTCTCTCTGCCATTATGGCAGGGGCAATGTATCGGATGGAGCATAAGGGGTACACAGTCCCGGTGTCAGCCATTACCAGTCCGGTTAAGCAGGGAGAGCAGCAGTGAAAAGGACCGTTGCCATACTTGCAGTGCTGTTCCCCTGCCTGTTTTCCGCAGCCTTCGGAGCGGATATTGCCCTGCTGGTCATTGACAACAACTCCTTTCTTGTCCAGGGGAGCGTGCAGGGCCTTGATATGCAGGGCGTGACGGTGCAGGTAATTTCTGCAAATGACATAAAAAGGCGCAGGGACCAGTGTTCAAAGGCGATCAAAAAAGCACGGGTCATCGTGGTTGATGTAATGGGCAGCAGCCTTGAGGAATTTGTTGAAAACACGGTAAACCCGTTGGACAAGACGGTTTACGCCCTGAGGGGCTCAACCGATGACCAGAGGCTTGAACAGCTGGGCTTCCTGTTTGACCCTGAGGTCTCGGAATACTATGCGAATCTCGGCAGGAAAAACATACGGAACATGCTAAGGCTGGTTGCCCATCGTCATTTTGACAAGGGGATAAAGTACGACCCGGTGGTAAAGATGCCGCAAACCGGCATATTTCATCCTGCGGCCGGACGGGTATTTCAGGATATTAACAGATACATGGCCTGGCTGGAATCAAGGCCTGGCTTCAACAGGGATTCTCCCTTTGTGGGCCTTCTCTTCTTCTCCTCCTTCATGACGCCGGGGCAGGATGCACCCCTTGAAAAGATAGTAAAGAGGCTTGAAGATGAGGGATTTAACGTGATTCCCTGTTTCGGGCGTGACAGGGAGACGCTGGAGAGATTTCTAATTGACAGCGCCGGAAGGCCAGGGGTTGATCTGGTCCTTGCCTTTACCTTCAAGTTCTACTCTGCCCTGCCCCCTGAGCTTTCCAAAAAACTGAATGCTCTGGGAGTGCCAGTTATTAATGCCATAAGCATATTTAACGGCACGGTTGATGAGTGGAGAAAAAGCCCGGTTGGTATCGCAGGAAGCGAAGTCGCCTGGGCAATTGCCACTCCGGAGATATCAGGTCTTGTTGAGCCAACGCCACTTTCAGGGAAAAAGGAAGTGACAGACAGCCGGAGCGGCAGCGAATATTTCCTGAATGTCACCATTGATGAAAACCTCGACCACCTCATACCCAGGCTTCACAAATGGATAGCGCTTGGCAAAAAACCGCCTGAAAACCGGCGCGTTGCCCTGATGTTCTACAACCACAGCCAGGGAAAGCAGAACGTGGGGGCAAGCTACCTGAACGTGTTTGAAAGCCTTGCCAGCATAATGCAGGCCCTTTCCAGGCAGGGATATGACGTTGGCATGCTGCCGTCAGGGCAAAAGATAAAGGAGCTTATCCTGAGTTCTGCAAGAAACGTGGGTTCATGGGCGCCGGGCGAACTTGAGAAACTCATGCGTTCTCCTGACGTGGTGAGGATACCAGTCTCCACATACCGGAAGTGGTTTGCCACCCTTCCCCGGGCATTCAGGAAAGAAGTTGTAAAACAGTGGGGAGAGCCTGAGGAGCAGTTCATAATGAGGGACGGCAATGATATTATTGTCCCTGCGGTTTTATGCGGTAACTGCGTACTTCTTCCGGAACCTTCAAGGGGCTGGTTAGACGATCCCATGAAGCTCTATCACGACCCGTCCATATATCCCCATCACCAGTACCTGGCCGCCTACCTGTGGCTCCAGAAGGAGTTCAGGGCCGATGTCATGGTTCACCTGGGCACCCATGCCACATACGAATGGAATCCTGGAAAACAGGCCGGGCTTTCACCTTCATGTCCCCCTGAGGTGCTTATTGGAGACATACCAAATATCTATCCATACATTGTGGATGATGTGGGTGAAGGGATACAGGCAAAGAGGCGCGGCAGGGCGGTTATTGTTTCCCACCTCACGCCCATGCTCAAGGATGTGGAGCTTTACCAGGAGTATGCCCGCATGGCAGAGCTGGTTGATGAGTATGAGCGTGCACGGGCCAGGGCCAGCATTACCGCCCCTGAAAAATTCAGGGAACTTATGGAACTTGCCACGAAAACCGGCATACTGGCGGATATTGCCTCTGAGCTTCCTGACAGGGGCGTGGGTAATGCAGATGATGAGGCAGTAAGGGTGCTTGGCCACTACCTGGAGGAGATAAATGAAAATCTCAGGCCGGATGGGCTGCACACCTTCGGGAAGAGTCCTGATCTGGATGATGCCAGTGAGATGGCGGGAGCAATAGTAAAAAGGAACCCGGGGGAGAGCAGGAAACGGATTACAGATGGCCTGATGGCCTCGGGCCCTGCGGAGATTAATTCCCTGCTGGCAGGGTTCAACGGCCTGTATGTGGAGCCTGGACAGGGAAACGATCCTGTGAGAAATCCCGGAGCAATACCCACTGGCCGCAACTTTTATGGCTTTAATCCCTCCAGGATACCCACTGCTGCCGCATGGAAACTTGGCGCCAGGGCAGCGGACCAGATGGTGGATGATTATGTGAAGAAGCATGGCAGGTACCCGGCAAAGGTGGCAGTGGTGCTGTGGGCAACAGAGACCATGAGAAATGAGGGGGTTAATGAATGTACAATACTGAGCCTGATGGGTGTCAGGCCAAGGTGGTCTCCGTCCGGAAGGGTGGATGGCCTTGAGGTAATACCAGGGGCAAGGCTTGGAAGGCCCAGAATAGACGTAATGATCAATGCCTCCGGACTCTACCGCGACCTTTTTCCTGACAAGCTGGAATATCTCGACCAGGCCCTGCAACTTGCCATGAAACAGACCGACATTGAAAATCTCATTGCGCTAAATACCCGGCGGATCAGGGCCAGCCTGATCCGGAAGGGGTTGGATGAAAAAGAGGCCGAGGCCCTGAGCAGGCTTCGCATATTTTCGGAAAAACCCGGGGCTTATGGCACAGGTGTCTCTGAAATGACCGGGGCTTCGGGCCTCTGGGAGGATGAGGCCAAGGTGGTGGGTGTTTACGAAAACCGTGTTGGGTACGCATTTGGTCAGGGCAGGTGGGGAGTTCCTGCAAGGGGACTTCTGCGGGAGAACCTTGCAGGCGTTGAGGTGGCTCTCCATTCACGCTCCTCCAATGTTTACGGCCTGCTGGATAACGATGACATGTTTCAGTACCTGGGCGGCCTTGCAATGGCAATCAGGTATGAAAGCGGGTATACGCCGGAAACTCTTGTCACGCAGCAGCAGAAACCCGGACAGGTAAAGGTGGAAGACATGGCCAAGACCCTTGGCCGCGAGATCAGGAGCAGGTATCTCAATCCCCAGTGGATAAAGGCGATGCAGGAGGAAGATTATGCAGGGGCAAGGGAGATGGCCCACTACTTTGAGTACCTCTGGGGATGGCAGGTGACCACGCCTGACAAGGTGGACCAGGCAAAGTGGAACGAATCGTACCAGGTTTACGTGGAGGATAAGTACGGGCTCAAGACGGATGACTTCTTCAGGCGTGCCAGTCCCTGGGCATATCAGTCAATAACGGCCCGAATGCTGGAGGCGATACGCAAGGGATACTGGAAGGCTGACGACAGGATAAAACAACGGCTGGCAGCACAGTATGCGGTAAACGTGGTTGAAAACGGGGTGGCGTGCTGTGACCATACCTGCAATAATCCCATGCTGAACCAGATGGTAGCTGCCCTTATATCCCTGCCGGGCGTGTTGTCTCCGGAAATAGCGGAAAAATTCAGGGTGGCTGTTGAACAGGCGGCAAAAAAGAGCCTTGAAGACCAGGTGCTTGACAGGAAGAGACTGCTTGAAGAGCTTTCCAGCGCCGGAAGGCAGAGCGCCCGGAGTGCAAAGGCCCCTGGCCGGGACGCTGCCAGGACCGCTGATGTGCCAAAGGCGCAGGGCAGGGGTACAAAACAGCAGGATATCAGCAGTAAAAAGGCTGTTGAATCAAGAGAAGTTGAAGGATACCGCATGGAAAAGATAGAGCAGGAGCAGCAGGATGACGCCAAGATGTCATCATCCGGTGTTGACTGGCTTGCGGGTTTGTTTGTGCTTCTCCTTGTGTGCGCTGCGGGTTACGGCATGTCACGGAAGGTGTAGTGAGGCGGAGTCACTCCAGAACAGGACCATTTAGGATGCTAAATAGATACGGAATTTTCTGGTGAATCAACCATGATAGACAAGTTCGGATACATTGGGCGAAAAATGCGGCTGCCCAGCCTTGAAGAAAGACCGGCAATAGTCATTGCAGCCTTTGGAACCAGCACCAGGGCAGGTGCGGGCATTGAAAAATTCAACCAGCGCCTGCAGGAGCGGTTCAGTGAATACGAGCTCTTCCTGGCATACACCTCTGATATAATCAGGAGGAAGATGAATCTTCCAGGGCTAAGGGAGATACTCTCCAGTCTCGAGAGCAGGGGATACAGAAAGGCAGTGGTCCAGCCGCTTCATATATTCCCTGGCACCGAGTACACACAGCTTGTTGAGACCTGCGCATCTTTCCCCGGCCTTAGGATTATAGTCGGCGAAACACTCATGCACCGCTGGCAGTTCGTAAAGCAGGTACTCACCATAATTGAACCGGAGTTCCTCCCGGATCAGCAGGGAATAAACATCCTTGCGCTTCACGGCTCTCCGCTTGCTGCCGAACCTGTAAATACCCTTTACCTTGGGCTTGAACAGATGGTCCGTGGCCTCTACCCTAACGTTTATGCCGCCTCTGTTGAGGGCGTGCCCGATGCAGACGCGCTGTTTGCCATGCTTTCAAGGAAGCATCAGGGCGAGTCAGGTGCCGGAGTGCGTATAATCCCTGTGATGTTTACAGCCGGGCTGCATGTGATGGATGACCTTATGGGAGAGGAGGATAGCTGGAGGAAAAGGCTTGAAGAGATGGGTTTCGGCCAGGTTGACATACCTGTTGTTGAGCATCACGGCCAGGAGTGCCACGTCAAGAAGTGCTACAGGGGCCTTTGCTGGTATCCTGAGGTCAGTGACATGTTTGCGGAACGGCTGGAACGCGTACTGGAGCTTATGAAATATTATTGATCATAAATCCTGCAATTTGAAAGCTTTACGTAGATTCAAGGTATCAAGGGTGCAGACGTATTATTATATCACGTCCTTGATAACGCAGCAGATTCGGTAAAATTACCAATCCCGAAGAGCAAGAAAATGAAGAAAAAATCAACTTACTCACAAGGTGAACAGATTAACCGGAGCGATAAAGCCATAATTGTGTGTTTAGACGAAATAAATACTTTTTCTTCATTTTTGAAGTGCAGAATTTAGGTTGATGTGTATCTGCTCAGGGTGTACCGCATCTGCTTCATTGTCCGAGGCCAGAATTACTGAAACTCCAACTTAGCCACACCAGCCTTGCATCTGCAGCGCCCCTGAGCAGATACGTTCCAAGAAAAACTTGCTAACTGTTAAGCGCATTAACGGCAATGAGGATTAACAAATGGTCATATAGCGACGTATCGGTGATGACCGAGATACGAAACCTGTTTGACGAAAACTATGCCTATGTAAAGGGTTATCCCATGCCGGGCATCAACTTTTACATGGGGTTACGGTGGGATTACTGATCAGGGTGGTACATAACATCCCTGGAGTGGTGGCAGTTTTCCTCATTGCTGCCGCCATTTTCCTCTCTGTCCCGGCCAGCGCATCTTCTTCAGACTACCCGCACCGCATTGTTTCCCTTGGCCCACTGAATACGGAAAATGTATTTCTCCTTGGCGCAGGAGGCCGGCTTGTTGGGGACACCATTTACTGCGTGCGCCCCCCTGAGGCCCGTAATCGGGAAAAGGTGGGTACGCTCATGGAGATCAACCTCGAGAAGATCGTGGCGCTTAAGCCGGATATTGTGCTTGCCACCGGATTGACACAGCCACGGGATCTGTATGGACTAAAGCGCCTGGGCTTAAGGGTGGTGAGGTTTGAAAAACCTGATTCATTTAACGCCCTGTGCAGCCACCTGTTACGGCTGGGCGAGCTTCTGGGATGCGGCAAGGAGGCCCGGACAATAGTTAAACAGGTAAGACGCAAGGTCCAGTGCATCAGCGATGCATGCTCCGGTTTTTCCAGACAGAGCGTGTTTCTTCAGGTTGGGGCAAATCCGCTTTTTGCCTCTGTGAATGACTCATTTACTGATGATTACATAAGGCTTGGAGGTGGAAAAAACATAGTCGCAGACCAGCTTACCGGTCATGCCAGCCTTGAGAAGGTACTTGCCATGGACCCTGATGTAATCATCATTGCAATTATGGGTACGGAAACCGGGATTGCCGCCCGGGAACGTAAACGATGGATGCGCTTCAGGCAGATGAAGGCAGTAAAGGCAGGCAGGGTTCATACGGTAAACCCTGATATTATTTGCAGCCCGTCTCCTGTAACTTTCGTTAAAGCCCTTGCGGCAATGGCGGGTTTGATACATCCCGAGGCAGCGGAGATTATGGAGAGGCTGTGCGGCGTTTCAGCAAGCGGCATGGAATAATATTGCTGGCGTTATGTTTCATGAGTAATTCTGTTGGGCAGCGATGCTCCATCTGCCCTTTAACAGCGCGTTCACAAATGTTGCCCTGTCACGGACCGGTTCTCTGAAACAGGTGGTAACCCTGCCCAGTTCTTCAAGGGAGTGTGCATCAGAGCCCCCTACGGTTTTAACGCCGTACCTGCTTTGCCAGCGGGTAACAAGGCCATTCTCGTAATTATTGTTACGGCCATTTACACCCTCGACAATGGTGCACAGCCTGTGCCTGACAACGGACTCATCTGTTGATCTTCCGCTTCGGAACGGGTGGGCTGCTATGGCCACTCCGCCGGTTCTATTTACATGAGAAAGAAGCTCCTCTGCTCCAAGATCTGGCCTCAGCTCCTCAAAGGGTCCGAAAATTAGGAAATCTCCCTTGCTCGTGCTATACTCCATGCCCAGAATAATGCACAGTCCGTTTTCCTGAATGCCTTCCCGCAGGTAATTACGCATTGCCATGGTATTGTGATCAGTAATACAGACTCCATCAAGTCCGCTTCGGCCAGCATTGTCAAGGAGTTCCTGCAAACCCAGCCTGCTGCACGGTGAGATCGATGTATGGACATGAAGATCAAATTTCATGCCGGGACTATAAAACCCACATTTACTAAAGTCCAATAGACGATATGTATACAGATAAGCTTTCGTATTGTATTTTTCGATAACTTCAAAATTTTTTATTACAAACAAGCTCCCATGCCACGCTGCTTTATACTGATTCTTCTTGACGGCCTCGGTGACAGGGCACATCCAGAGCTGCAGGGCAGGACTCCGCTGCAGGCAGCCAACACGCCTCACCTTGACCGGCTTTCAGCCCTGGGATGTAATGGGTTCTTTTATGCAATACGTCCGGGGCTTTGTCTTCCCAGCGAAAACGCCCATTTTGCCATGTTTGGTTACAACCAGGAGGAATTCCCTGGCCGCGGCTGTCTTGAGGCACTGGGAGCAGACATCCCCCTTCTTCGGGAAGACGTAGCCATTCTTGCACATTTTGCTGCACTCAAGGAACAGGATGATAACACCCTGCGCCTTGAAAAACACAGGCCGGAGGCAAGCGAGGAAGAGTATGCCGTGCTCTCAAGGGCCATCTCGGAATACACCCAGAACGGGATAAATATCACCTATCACCAGACCCACGGCCCCAACGGAATAATAAGGCTCAGAGGAAATGTAAGCAGACAAGTGACCGACTCTGATCCTTTCATCCCCAAAAGTTCTATAATAAAAGTTGAACCCTGGCGCTCATATTCTGAAGACAGGGCAACAATAAATACAGCCAATGCTCTGAACTCGTACCTTGTCTGGTGCTACAGGATACTTTCAGCACATGACCTGAATGTCAAACGGAAACGTGATGGAAAACATCCTGTCAACGGCATTGTTACGCAGCGGGCAGGAAAGTTTCTTGATATTGAAAAATTCCAGGAACGCTGGGGGCTTCATGCACTTTCAATCTCATCCGGACTGGTTTACTGGGGGCTGTCATCGTTTTTAGGAATGAATACACTGAAGGTTACAGACAGCACTGATCCGGGCAGGGACCTGGCAGATAGACTTGACCAGGTAATAAGGCTTTCAAATCAATATCAGTTCATCCATGTACACACCAAAGCTCCGGATGCAGCCGCCCACAGCAAGAATCCCGGAAACAAGGTCAGGGTAATAGAATCCCTGGACCGTGGCCTGGGCAGTGTCATCAACAGGCTTATTGCAAACGAACTTGTAGTGGCAGTCACGGCCGACCACTCAACGCCAAGCTCTGGCACCCTGATCCACTCTGGAGAGTCAGTGCCTTTTATGGTTACCGGCCCAGGCATAAGACAGGACAGAGTAAACACCTTTGATGAAATCTCCAGCGCTTCCGGTGGGCTGGGGACATTTTACGGCCCGGACCTGATGTACATGGTGCTTAACTGGCTTGATATGGCAAAGCTCCAGGGGCTTATGGACTGCCGGGTTAATCAGCCATTCTGGCCAGGCAAAAGAAAACATCTCACTATTAACAGGAGTGACAAATGATAAAAACCGGTGTGATACACGGACGTTTTCAACTGCTTCACAATGACCACATGAAATACCTGCTGGCAGGAAAGGAGCGCTGCCAGCACCTTGTAATTGGCATTACCAACCCGGACCCGTCCCTTACTCAACAAGACCCTGCAGACCCTGAGAGGAGCAGTCCGGATGCCAATCCATTCACCTTTTATGAGCGCTACTCCATGATACGAGAAAGTTTTTGCGAAATTGGACGGCTTGACGAGATCTCCATTGTCCCCTTTCCCATCAACTTCCCGGAACTCTACTCCAACTATGTCCCCATGGATGCCACGTTCTTTCTGACAATTTACGACGCATGGGGAGAGAAAAAACTTAACATCTTTCAGTCCCTCGGGCTGAAAACAGAGGTCATGTGGCGAAGACCGCTTGAAGAAAAAGGACTCAGTGCAGGAAACATTCGAAAATTAATCATAGCCGGAAAGCCCTGGGAACACCTTGTGCCTGCGGCTGTGACCAGGACAATAAAGGCTCCTGGAGGAGCGGCAAGACTTTGTCATTTAGACAGCCTGAGCTCTCAGCCCACAACCTACAAGAGGAAACAAGAGAAAATAAAATGAAATTTTGCACAGTTATCAACTGCATGGATGGACGAATTCAATTACCTGTAATTGAATACCTTAAAAACAGATTCGGTGCACAATATGTGGACACCATTACTGAACCTGGGCCAAATCTGATTCTGGCAGAACAGGGCAACACCCCTCTGCTCCAATCCATTATGGCACGACTCAGGATTTCAATTGAAAAACATTGTTCTTCCGGGATAGCCATTACAGGACACCATGACTGCGCCGGAAATCCGGCTCCAAAGGATACGCAGATTGAACACATAAAAAAGGCTGTTGAATTTATCCGGAAACAGTACCCGGAAATCGAAACAATAGGACTGTGGGTGGATGAAAACTGGAATGTAAATGAAGTGGACAGTACGGGAAATGTTGCAGGGCCTAAATCATGAGCGGATCGTCTTCGCTGTACATATTTTTTAAGTTGGTTGTTGATCTGACCATATTGAGAACTTAGATAAACCAGAAACAGAACAAGAGGAGAACCATGCAGCAATTAAATATCAATGAAGTTAAGACCCACCTTTCCGGCATCCTCGCTCAGGTGAAAAAGGCGAAACCGTGGTTATATGCAGACGCAACAAGCCCATTGCTGAAAGAAAACCTATCAGGCAGCAACATAAAAAAACGTCCACTGGGATTAATGAAAAAAAATCCCGACTTCAAAATACCTGATGATATCCACGAACCGCTGCCGGACGAGATCCTGGCATATTTCACTGGTGAAAAAGATTGAACCTATTTCGCGGATATGCAGCAAATCTGACAATCGCTCAATTTAAATGTTTATATGTTGCAACCCTGGCTCACTGTTTTTCCCTGAATCTTTGTTTTTCATAGGCTGCTTCCACCAGTTCCCGTGTAGCGTGCCATGCCTGCCTACAGAAATCAGTGAAGTGTAGCAGTTTTTCCTTTTGCGGGAGAAGTTCATCTCCTGCCTTCACCTGCCCAACTTCATAGTGATAGTGTGAAAGGGCTTCAATATATTGCTGGCGCTGTTCCCTTGGAATAATCAGTGGAGGAAGCCCTGCCTTAAGAACAGGAATATTTGCCACAAGCCTTGCAAGCCTGCCATTACCATCAAAAAACGGGTGTATGCGGACAAAAGAGACATGTAGGCACACGTAAGCTTCAAGTGCCTGGTTCCAGTCCTGCGGTTTTATTGAATCTTCAAGTTCATTAAAAAGGTTAAACCACCTTCCCATCAGTTCCGGGACATCCACGGGCAGGGCATATTCAAAGATAACCTGCCTGCCGTTGACCACCGCAGCAGTGGAATTGGGCTGATTTTTCCATTTACCAATTGGCTTGTACACATCAAAAACAGCCTCGGTTTGCACTGCCCTGTGCAGGGCAAAGAGGGCTTCCTCTGTCAGGTTTCCCCCCTCCTGCAGAATCTGATAAATCAGATCAATGGCCCTTGCATACCCCACTACCTCCTCATGATCCCGCAGGGGTTTTCCCGCAACCGTCAAGCCCTCTTCAAGTACAAAGGCTGTTTCCCCAAGGGTAAGACTGTTTCCCTCTATGGCCGTTGAGGCATGGGTCCACAAATTGCGAATCTGAACCATTAACGCCTTGCTCAGGTCAGGATCGAGATTTTCCAGGAATGTCAGCATGGCAGGAAAGTGGGGTTGCAGTTTTTTCTATGCGTTCAAAAGGTTGAAGAATATGTTAGTACGACCAACATTTTTATTTACAAACAATCGATTCAGTTAAAAAATAGGCAGTTTCCAAGCTGTCTTCAGCAGGAAAAGGATTTTTACCTGCATGAAACATTCTCATAAATACGTTTCTTGGCCTCTTCCCAGTCAGACGGCTTAATCCTGCCTGCCTTAAAGGCCGCCTCGCGCTCTCGTAAAACGTTTTCATGCCATTCCTGAGCCTTGATCCTCTCTTCATCATTCATAAGATTTCCCCAGAGTTGCTCCAGCAGATCAAGTTTCTGTTCAAAGTTTAGTTCTGATAAAGGTAACTGAACCCTTTCCATAATATTCCTCCGCAGGACAGTTTATGAATGGCTTGTGAAATCAAACAATCCGCCGACTCCCATATAAGATGGCAAAAAGATACACGTCTTATATGGTATTTCCTGAAATGGCATACGCCCTGCTCCAGCATCGTTGTTACAATAACAAACATGCAGGCATCAAGTCAAAACAAGCTCTTAATACTCTAATGAATAATAATCTGAGATGGTCGCCATGCACCTATTAGACATCTAAGAACCAAGCTTTGCATTCATAATACCTGTCAAAGATTTTCATATTATCTCAAGCTTGTACCTGCTTGGTCTGTACAAAACCATTTTTCATCAGTAAGTTGTAATAACACTGACTCCCATGTTGCATCACTGATATTATCCGGTACAGGTCTCAATTTTCGCATGATAGGCCCTCAAACCCCAAAACGGCAGACAACTAACGGGAATAGTGCAGCTCATATTCCCCGTGGTCCCTACTACGCCAAAACATACCAGGCAGATCACAAAACAGAATGTGGAAGAACCGTTTTGAGCCACTGTCAAATTGTAGGCGAGGTGGCGCGCGAATTAATCAGACGCATTCCATGTCTCCTTTCCTGCCTGGACCCCCCTGAATCAGCGGCACTGGTTGCAGCAGCACATGATACTGGCAAGATATGTCCAACCTTTCAGAAAAAAATCCTTGCCAACACCTCTGATTATCGACCTGCTGACTATCCGTGGCTGGTTGATGCCAATCCATCTCTTGAAAAGAACTGGGGTGGGCATGCCGGTGTCAGCCAGCTTACCCTTGATGCAGCAGGAGCTGGTAAATTTATTCCTGAAATAGTGGGCCAACATCATGGCTACAGCCCACCTGTGCAGCTTTACAGGGCAGACCATGAAGTCTTTGGAGGGCCTGCCTGGCAGAAGGAAAGAATCCGTTTGCTGACTGAGCTGCGCTCAACATTTAATTCTGACTGGCCTGATGTCGACGGTCCCGAAAATGCCAGACTCCTTGCCGGTCTGACATCTGTAGCAGACTGGATAGGCTCTGGCGAGCTGTTTGACGACCCGGAGTCTCCCTGGAAGGATGTTATCTCCAGGGCGGTTGACATGGCAGGTTTTCTACCTGTCAGGGTAAGGCAAGGCCTCAGTTTTTCAGACGTATTCGGGAAAGAATATGTTCCCTATCCTGTTCAGCAACAGTTCATAGAGGCTGCCAACACCCCGGGTGTTTACGTGCTTGAAGCACCTATGGGAATGGGCAAGACAGAGGCAGCGCTTTTCGCAGCATATCAGCTTATCAGCAACGGTTTTGCCCACGGTATCTATTTTGCTCTACCTACCCAGCTTACTTCCAACCGCATATATGTCAGATTCAAAAAATTTCTGGCTCGCATTTTAGAGACTGACAGCCCTGGCAATAATATATTGCTACTGCATGGCAGGGCATGGCTGAAGGCTACCGAACTTGGTGCCGATGGCGGACCTGGTAGTTCATGGTTCAATACTCGAAAACGCGGCCTTCTCGCACCTTTTGCTGTTGGAACCCTGGATCAGGCTCTTATGGCAGCCATGAATGTTAAACACGGCTTTGTGCGGGCATTTGGCCTGGCAGGAAAGGTGGTAATCCTCGATGAAGTACATTCATACGATGCGTATACCGGCATAATCATAGACGCATTAATAGCACTGCTCACCAAATTAAATACCACTGTTTTTATACTTAGCGCCACCCTTACTCGTGAACGTCGAACTGACTTAATAGCAGCAGAGCTTGAACAAAATGCATTCCCGCTGATAACCGCACAACACAAGAATGGGCGAACCCTTGAAATACCCGCGGCTATACCCACAAATGCACATCGACAATTTTACGTAACCATTGAAGAAAATGATCAAACTGCAGTAACAGAGGTGCTTGACCGTGCATGCCTGGGTGAACAGGTACTGTGGATAGAAAATACAGTATCCGAAGCCCAGGAGAGATATCTTGATATTGCTGCCCGGTGTGCAGAACTCAATATTGAATGTGGTCTTCTCCATTCCAGGTTTATTATGGAACACCGCAGAAACATCGAACAGCATTGGGTTTCGCTTTATGGCCGTGAAGGATGGCAGCTGCGTGGGATTCAGGGACGTATCTTGGTAGGGACTCAGGTGCTTGAACAATCACTGGATATTGACGCCGATTTTCTTGTGACCCGTTTTTGCCCCTCAGATATGTTGCTGCAACGAATAGGGCGTGTATGGAGACATGCTGATACGCCACGGGCGCAAAGTGCTGAACCGTCTGTAATGATCCTTGCGCCTGAACTTGACAGAGCAGTGGAGAAGCCTCTTAAAGAATTTGGTCCCACCGCCTTTGTTTATGATCCATACATATTGTGCCGTAGTCTGGAAGTGTGGAGTAAGTTGAGACACATCAATCTTCCTAGTGAAATACGCCAGATTATGGATTGGACATATGCAAAACGTAAAGAAAAGGGCAAGATGGAGCAGTGGCTCTATGAACTTGAAAACGGCACTTCTCATCGTATTGGCCGCAGAGCCTTGAGGCAGCTGGCTAGAATTACGTTATCAAGAAGCGGCAAGACGTTGCCTGAAGCAAAGGCACAGACACGATATGGCCAGGAACCACATTGTGAAGTTCTTATGGTTAGCAATATCCGGATGAATCCAGAAACCCGCGAGACTTCAATAACACTCCTGAATCATTCACAAGTAACAATCCCCTGGGATAAATCCGTTCTTAACAGGACCCAATGGAAAGAGATCAGTGCTGTACTGATGGCCCAGGTGGTTAATGTTAGAACTCACGAAGCACCCTTACCTCTTTCCATGGATGTTTTGAGAAAACTGCATCTGGAAAATTGCCTATACCTGGGCAACCCCGCAATGGAAGAAGCCCTTTTACGGCTTGCCATTGTGGAAAAAGATGGAATGATAAAGGCTTATCAGGATGCGCCGTTACATGAACATTACCGTTTGATGTACCGCGATGATATTGGTTACAGAACGGTAAAGATGGAACAGAAAAAATGACCAATTTTAACCTTGTTGACAATCCGTGGATTCCTGTAGTTGACGCAGGGCTTGCAAGCCTCAGGCAGGTTTTTGAAAATGGCAGTTACAGAACCCTGGGTGGAAATCCCGTGCAGAAAGTAGCCGTAATGAAATTACTTCAGGCAATAGGTCAGGTTGCAGCTCCTGTGAGCAATATGAATGAATGGAAGATACTTGGAGCAGATGGCCTAGCAGATCAGTGCATACAATATCTTGAAAATTGGTATGACAGTTTTTTCCTTTATGGGGAAAAACCGTTTCTGCAGATGCCAGCGATTGAAAAGGCTGCTCTTCAGCGTTATGGCGCAGTAAAACCTGATGTTGCCACAGGAAATACAACCTTGCTTCTTGATTTGCAAAGGGAACAGCCTCTTGATGATGCTGAAAAAGCATTACTGCTTGTATGTCTGATGGCTTTTGCACTTGGTGGTAAAAAAGTTGACAACAGTATTGTTTTGACACCTGGTTACAAAGGTAAGAAAAAGTCGGCAAAGCCCGGGCCTGCGGTAGCTTCACGTGGGCTGCTTCATAGTTTTGTCCTCTGCGACTCCATAGTTAAAACTGTCTGGGTCAACCTTATCACAACCGAAGAGCTTCAGGAGTATGGCATGATGTCATTGGGAGTGGGAACACCGCCATGGGAGAAAATGCCGCTTGGTGAGGGTTGCCCTGTAGCCGAAGAACTGAAACAGTCACTTATTGGTCGTCTGGTGCCGGTATGCCGATTTGTGCTTTTTGAACAGGATGGCTTTCACTATTCAGAGGGAATTCAACACCTGAATTATCTCGAAGGAATTTACGACCCTACAGTTGCAGCAGATGCCAGTAAAAAGAAAACAAAGGTACTATGGGCTGACCCTGAAAAACGCCCGTGGCGTCAACTGCCCGCCCTTCTTAGTTTTATTAAACAGGACAGGGGAGTTTTCGACTGCTTTCAGCTCAGGACAGCGCTTCCAAAAGCAATTACTTCCGAAGCTTGTTTCGGAGTGTGGTCAGGTGGATTGAAAGTCAGCAGCAATGCCGGAGAACAGTATGTAGCTGGTGATGATGATTTTGTTGAGTCAGAAGTATGGATGGATGCTGGTTCTGTTGGAGAGGTCTGGTTGAATCAATTACAGCAAGAGATGGAGGCTCTGGAGGGGATAGCCAGGATAATTTATGGATGTGTGACGCGCTACTATTCCAGCCAAAAAGCCGAAGGCAGTGGCATTGCATCACAGGCCAGCAGCACATTCTGGCAGTTATGTGAACCGTTATTTCAAACACTGGTGGACGCATGTAATACTGCGGGTGACTCTGCAAAATTGCAAGTATTAAGGTCACAATTTGTGGGTATGGGATTTGACGTGTACAACAGGTTCTGCCCTTCCGATACGGCAAGGCAACTTGAGGCCTGGGCAATGAACCGCCCCAATTTGGGGAAATATCTCTTTCAGGAGGGTGCATGAGCCAGATTTCTGAAAAAAACAACTCATCTTATGACAAGGCAACACGATTTGTTAATGATGTTATAGAAAAATGTTCTGGCGACAAGGGATTCGCTGCACACCTAAGACGGGCAGACAATCCAGCAACTGAATATCAAAGCTGGGAGATACTTGCCTATTATGGAGTGGACATAGAGAAGGAATATCAACGTCTGCCTTTTGCCTTAGTTGGTGCTGCCATAGCCAAAGCCAAGGTAACCCAAAACGGCAAGGTTAAAATTGGTATGGCAATTGCCAGATGTTACGAAGATGGTAGCGAGAGCAGTCCTGCGCGTGCAAGGATAAGAAGACTGCTTGCCTGCGAAGAACTATCCGAAGTGTGCCGGGTACTTCGTTCCATTTTATCTCTTGTGCACAGCAAGACGGAGCAGCCTATAGATTATATTATGCTGCTTCAACAATTACTGAGATTTAACTGGGACAGAAAACGGGTTCAGGTTCAATGGGCACAGGATTTCTATTCCAGAGGCACGGCTGGGGAGGAGAAATGAACAAAAATTTATATGCAAGCCTGCTCAAGCTGGATCGTCATGCTGTGAAAGCCCTGAGGATAACCGACCCTTATGCCTTGCACAGAGTTGTTTACAGTCTGTTTGAAGATGTTCGCAGTGAGCATGACAAGATTTCAGGCAAATCCAGCGGAATATTATATCGTGACGAGGGTGGTGACTTCTTCTTCAGGCAGATTCTGATCTTGTCAGACCGTTTGCCTGAATCTGCGGTGAACGGAATGTATGGAGAGGTTATCTGTAAAGATATACCTGAATTGTTCCTGGAACACTCCAAATACAGTTTCGAAACCGTTGTCAATCCCTGCATACGTAACAATGCTACAGGCAAGCTTGTGCCGGTTAAGGGCCGCTCTGCAATTGCAGACTGGTTCTGCGACCGTGCAGAGGCTGTGTGGGGCTTTAAGGTTCAGCGCCATAAACTGGAAACTGGCGCTATTGAGGTAATGCGTTTCAGGGGCAAAAATAAACGTCAGATAACAATTCAGAGGGCTAACATCAAAGGAACATTGGAGGTAACTGATAAACGGCAGTTCAACAATAGTTTCTCCCACGGAATAGGTAGAGGCAAGGCATTCGGGTGCGGTCTTCTGAAAATAGTACCTATCCCCTGATATTTTGTTGTCTGTACTTCTTGGACAATACAGCTCATTAAATTATTCAAGGTGATTTCCCAATAAAAAAGCACCATAGATGAGGAAAAAGTTATGTCTGAAAATCTTAAAAATTTACGAATTGAATACCACATCCTGCAATCATTCCCTGTGACATGTTTGAACAGAGATGATGTAGGTGCTCCGAAAACAGCAGTGGTAGGAGGGGTTACAAGGGCCAGGGTAAGTTCCCAGTGCTGGAAGCGCCAGGTACGGCTTGCACTGGCCGATTTTGGCGTAAAACTTGGAATCAGGACCAAAAAGGTCGCTCAACTTATTGAAGATCAGTGTATCAAGCTTGGTGCCGAAGAAAATGCTGCAAAGCAATGCGCTGAAAAACTTGCCGGTTTCATAAGTGACGACACTCTACTCTTTATGAGTGAAACCGAGGCTAAGGCCATTGCAAAATATGCAGCAGGCAAAGAATTTGCCCCTGACAAATTAAAAGACAAAGAAATGGTCAAAGCATTAAAAAAAGTATCTAACAAGGCATTGAATGCACTGGACATCGCCCTGTTTGGACGCATGGTGGCAAAAGCCGCTGACCTGAACATTGAAGCTGCATGCTCCTTTGCACATGCCATTTCCACCCACAGGGTCAGTAATGAGGTGGAGTTTTTTACAGCCCTTGATGATATGCAGGACGAACCAGGCTCGGCTCACATGGGAAGCCTTGAATTTAATTCTGCGACATATTACCGGTATATCAGTCTTGACCTGGGACAGCTTGCTCAAACATTAGACTTGGAAAATATAGGGCAGGCAGTCTCTCTTTTCACCAAGGCCCTGTATGTAGCAATCCCAACGGCAAGGCAAACAACCCAGTCAGGAGCAAGTCCCTGGGAATATGCCAAAGTACTTATAAGAAAAGGGCAGAGACTCCAGGTGCCTTTTGAAACACCTGTAAAACAAAAGGACGGCGGTTATCTTGCTTCCAGCATAGAAGAGTTGAAATCATACATTTCTAAAAAAGAAAAATTATCAGGCTCTCTTTTTGGCAAAATTGATGAGTATGAATGGGGTGAAAAAGAAAATTATTCCATCGACAACCTTGTTACGGACCTTCAAACAAAGGTAAGGGAACTTGCATATGCCTGATCCTTATATCCTGTTGTGGCTGGAAGCTCCATTACAGTCATGGGGGCATGATTCCAGATTCGGACGAAGAGATACTCTTCCTTTCCCCACCAAGTCAGGGGTTCTTGGACTGCTGTGTTGCGCCCTTGGTGCTGGAGGAAAACAGCGAAAACTACTGGCTGAATTTGCTGAACTTGATATGCAGATTGCAGCTTACGCACGTAAAGACAAAATCAAGGGCGCGCCCAGACATTTACCTCTTCTACGTGATTTTCACATGGTAGGAAGCGGCTATGATGCCAAGGATCCCTGGCAGACATTACTGATTCCAAAAACAAGTCAGGGTAAAAAAGCCGTCGGTGGCGGCACAAAATTGACATATCGTTTTTATATACAGGATATGGCGTTTGCTGTAATGCTTCAGATACCTGAAAAACGCTCTGACGAGTTATGTTATTATTTACGTAATCCGGTTTGGGATATTTATCTAGGTCGCAAAACCTGTGTGCCCACTGAATTTATTTTTCAGGGAATATTCAGCGATGCTGACCAAGCCATGCAAAGGGCCCAGGAGTTAGCAAAACAGAAACATAGAACTGGAATTTTCAGTGTATTACAGGGTGAACATGAAGGAGAAGTCTATTCAGTAAACGATGTTCCCTTGCAGTTCGGGCCTATGAAGCGATACCGCGATCGCATGATTACAGTACAGGACTGGCCAGTTTAATTCCATGTCAGAGAAAAAACGCCTTTTTGTCAAGATAACTCGTGAATCCTTACCCAGGGTTAAAGACAAATATCCATTTTTATACCTCGAGAGGGGAAGGCTTGAAATTGATGACAGCAGCCTTAAATGGATAGATTCTGACTGTAATGTGGTACGGCTTCCAGTGGCTACCATAAATACATTGCTTCTTGGGCCTGGCACTGCCATTACTCATGAAGCTGTTAAAACTGCCACGGCTGCTAACTGTTCTATTTGCTGGGTTGGGGAAGACAGTCTGCTGTTTTATGCAGCGGGCTTTACGCCTACTTCAACAACCCGCAACATGCTGAAACAAATGCGTCTCGCAGCAGACAAAGAAAAGGCATTGAAAGTTGCCCGGAAGATGTTCGCCTATCGATTCCCTGATGCAGACCTGAAAGGGAAAACTCTCAAAGAAATGATGGGCATGGAAGGACAGAGGGTCAGGGCTCTCTATAAGGAAAAGGCAGAAGAATATGGTGTGGGCTGGAAGGGGCGCAGATTTACCCCTGGAAAGTTTGAGTTGAGTGATGTCACAAATCAAGTACTTACTGTATGCAATACCGCACTCTACGGGATTCTATGTTCGGCCATTCACAGCATGGGATATTCTCCACATATAGGTTTTATCCATTCAGGCAGCCCTTTGCCGTTTGTGTATGATCTTGCAGATCTGTATAAGGAACACCTTTGCATAGATCTTGCTTTTTCCCTCACACGCGAGATGGCGGGAGTGTACCGGAGTGCTGTGGTGTCAAATGCCTTTCGTGAAAGGGTACTTTCGATGAATCTTCTGGACCGTGTAACAAATGACATTGATAAACTGCTAGGCCAAAAAAGTGCTGGTCGTAATAGCAAATAATCTCCCCCCAGCGGTTAGAGGCCGCATGAAGTTATGGTTTGTGGAAGCAAAGGCAAACATTTTTGTGTCTGGCATTAAGGATTCCGTTGCCACAAAAGTTATTGAATATCTTTATCAACATTGTCCAGAAGAATCCGGAGTCATTATTTTCAGGTCACTACCCAAACCACCAGGTTATGAAATACGTATTATTGGAACGCCAACTAAAGAATTGACCTCGATTTCCGGCCTTCAACTTGTTATAGAAAAAAAATTGGCTAAAAAATAATACTTTATATAGTGGTCTTGCCTGGCTCTTTGACAAGATGTTGCTTTCTTCCCCACGCCCGTGGGGGTGTTTCCCTGCTTGCAGTACGGAATAAAATCTTGAGACATTCTTCCCCACGCCCGTGGGGGTGTTTCCAAGTCGCGGCAGTTACTTTTTTTCCTCTCAAATTCTTCCCCACGCCCGTGGGGGTGTTTCTAACAAGAAAAGGCCGAGTTGATACCTGAACCGTTCTTCCCCACGCCCGTGGGGGTGTTTCATTTGCGCATTACCAGATAACCCGCCTGCTATATTCTTCCCCACGCCCGTGGGGGTGTTTCCTCTTTATCCCGCTCTGTTTTCTGTCTCCGAAATTCTTCCCCACGCCCGTGGGGGTGTTTCCAGTCTGTCTCTTATACACATC
>WGBG01000166.1 GCA_015494395.1 Deltaproteobacteria bacterium | reverse complement strand
GTCGATTATAGCTTTCCAGATTTTGAAACCCTTCTGGATTGCCGTATTTACTGCATCTCCTTTGTCAGAGGAATCCCCATATAGCCGACTATTATGGGAATTCCTCTTTCGCGGATCTGCAGCAAATCCGACAATCGCTCAATCTAGGTATAAGGATTATCGAATGCTTGAAGTCCTGATTTTGGCTGTAGCCCTGAGTATGGATGCCTTTGCCGTGTCTGTGGGCCTGGGATCAAAAAATATAAGAAACAGGCACAACTTGGCCTTGCTTGCTTCCATCTACTTTGGGATATTTCAGGGAGTTATGCCTCTAATCGGCTATCTTGGCGGAAAAAGCGTACTTGACTGGATTGAAAATTATGCACACTGGATTGCCTTCTTCCTTCTCTTACTTGTTGGAGGGAAAATGATTTATGAATCAATTACTGAAGGAATAGAAGAAGATATTTCTCAAATTACTCATAAGGTAATGTTTATACTTGCCGTTGCCACCAGCATAGATGCAATGGCAGCAGGATTTACCCTGACTTTGCTTGAGGTTAATCCACTTATTGCCTGCGGCATAATTGGAATAACAACATTTCTGTTCAGTTGGATAGGAGTCCTGACAGGTGCCAAGTGCGGAGCCTGGTTAGAAAGCAAGGCGGAACTGTTGGGTGGAGCAATACTGATAGCAATAGGCTTTAAAATTTTATACAATTAGGACGTGTTTTGAATCCTGTTCATCCTAACGCAAGCGGCCAGATGCCCGAATTCAAGTTTATAATGGTTTGATAAACTGGAGTTTCAGAAAATGCCCCTATCAGAGGGGATCACACCGTTTCTTTGCAGCACTTGCTATTGCGCTCAAGACAGGCATTAATAAGATCAAGCACTGCGGTAAACCTTGAGCGTTGTGATTCACTGTTTCTTTTTTACTGGCCGTTACCATGAAAATTGTTTACATTACCCGGTCTATAGACCATCTTTTGCTGTTTTTCCGTATCAAATGACCAGATACCGACAATAAGTATGGCCGAAATCAGCCCGCTAACATTCTTCCGTTTTGCCGCAGAGCACAGCGCCCTTCTCACTGATATATTCTACAACTCAGCAGGCATAACGGAAATTGACCTGAAGCGGCTGGTAATCCGCCACAGAAAGCCGGCAGACCCCTCTCCCCACCATATTATTGATCAGCTCTCCAGGCTGGGAATCCTTGAAACTGTCCCTGATGCAACGGCCTCCTTTGAGATGACCCGCCCTGTTTCTACCCTGATGGCATTTCTTCTCAGGCAGCACAGGCTTACCAGTGTCAGGGTAATCCAGGCATATCTGTCTGACATTGAACACCTTGCAAGAGAGCTCTCCGCTGCGCTCAGAGATGCGTCAGGGCACGCTGCAGTACGGATTCTTGACGAGATCGGCGAGGTTATGGAACGTATAAGGCAGGACTCCAGGAGCAACAGGGATGGAATCGTGGCAGAGGCCGTACGAATAAAGGCCAACACAGAACGCCTTTCGGCAATAGAGCGTTTTGAAACCATTAACCGCCTCTGGGCACGCTACATCGAACCGCTGAGGGACCTGATAGATGTCAGGAAGGAGATGGATGATGCACTGGATGGCCTTGAACTGCTCTTCAGGGAGGGCAGAAGGGTTTTCAGCATGGATGGCGCCATGCACCGGGAGTTCTCAGTGGCATCTGCCAGGCTGCTCAGGCTCAGACGCGACGTAAAGGCAGATTACCACGAAAGCCTTGCAGAGCTTGGGCCTCTTTATGAATCCCTGAGACGGGACACTGCCCTTGCAAGGGGGGCAGGGCGGGCACTTGAAATCCTGGGACGCAAGGGACTCAGGGGCCTGAAGATTGCCCAGAGGCTAGCGCTTCCCGTATGGCGCACAGAGGGACTTATGTCAACATCTGCCCTCACCGCCTATCTGTACGGCATCAGGGGATATGAACCCAGCATAATGCCAGCCCTTGGCGAGGCTCCCCGCGTGGAGCCTGATCCTGTTATTGAACCCGCAGCACTTAAAGACAGATTGATGTCAGAGCTGCCGGTTCAGGACCTGCTCGCCTGGCTTATTGATAATCATGAGGGATTTCCCCCAGTTGAAATAATCCGTGCCTATGGCAGGGTTATGGAGATGCCTGGCCTGCAATTCGGGCTTTCACTGGTGACAAAACAGTACCGGCTACCACCATTTACAGTGGAGGCCTGCCCCAGAACAGTGGACAGGGAGAAAGAGAATGGGTAACAGGGACCCCTTTGATATTCCCGGGCTTGCAGATGTGTTTGAGGCGCTCAGGCGCGGAAGGCATATCTGCGCCGAGGACGGTGACATATACTGGACGATTAAGGACAACTTTCAGGTGCTTGAAAGACTCTTCTCAGCCCTTGGATTCAGCCTGGAAAGCCACCCCAGGGATTTTTTCTACTTTCATGGATCAGGAAGCCTCAGTGACAGAAGCGAGCGCATGGCAGTATTCATGTTCATACTGGTGGAATGGCTTTCAGACCGGGGAGAGCCTGTGGAGGAATCCATTATCACACGCCAGTTCAACATTTCCCAACTCCCCCACTTCAAAATAGAGCGTTATGCACAGTACATGAGCGAGGCTGGACTTAGTGGAGAAAACGGGCTGGCAGATGTGATAAGAAACTTTGAGCGTTTCGGTTTTGCCAGGAGGGACTCCGGGGATTCCTTTTCCTTCAGGCCTCCAGTATTCAGGTTTGTTGACCTGTGCCACTCCATACTTGAGGATCATGAGTTGAATGATGATACAAACCGGGATGTGCAGGTTGCAGAGGGGCCGGATGCAACAGTAAAGGTAGAGGAGGGAGACAGGTGACACCCATACTGAACGGCCCGGTGCGGTTAATCATGCTGCATGCAGGCAGGTATGATTATGCAGAGGTTGAAATTGACGCCCCGCTCCATCTTGTTGGCCCCAACAACGTGGGCAAGACCTCGATCATTGCTGCGCTCCAGTTTCTCTATCTTGATGAGCAGAGACAGATGCACTTTGCCAGGAGCCTTGAAGAGACCCGCCGCTACTACTTCCCTGATCCCAACAGCTACATACTGTTTGAATGCAGGACACCCGCAGGTTTTCAGGTCATGGGTGTACACGGGCTTGGGCCTCTCAAGGGATATGATTTTGAAAGATTTGTCTATACGGGCCGGTTTGAAAAGCAGGATTTTCTGGATGACCAGCGCAGGATACTTCCTGCTGACGAAATTAAAAGAGGGCTTGCACTGAAGGGCTTCATGCGGCTTGAACCAAGGCACCTGCGGGCAGCACTGACCGGTCTGGGAGAGAGCCGGGGTGTTGACCTGGGGCTTGTCCCATTGAAAAACCGGGGGAGTTACAACAGGTTCCGCACTGTTTTCAGAAACCTCCTGCGCCTTTCCCATCTCAGGCAGGATGAACTGAAGACACTGATCCTTGAAATCAACGCGTCAGATTTTCAGCAGATCGAGATAGACCTTGAACGCCGGTACAGCGACAACTACCGCAGGGTAAAGATGGACGCCCTTGAGCTTGCCGAGCTCCGTGACCTTGAGCCTGAGATAAGGCTGCTGATTGAACAGGACGGAGAGAGGCAGCTTTTAAGGAGCCGGCTGCCTGTTATCTGGGAGCAACTGGGCACCAGGTTTTCTGAAAGGCAGGAGGAACTCCGGGCATCAAGGGCCGCAATTGCCTTAGATATTGAAAATATAGAGCAAGAGGAGCAAGAGGTCAGCCAGAGGATAGGGGAGAACCGCGGCGAGATAAAGGAAACAGTGGCAAGGCTTGGGGTGCTTGAGGAAAATCTTCGGGAGCTTGCCAGGGACCAGGAAAAATTCAGGGAGTTTGTGCCGGAATGGGTGGAACAACAGCGGGAAAACCTGGAAAAAGAGATTGAAAAACTTGGCATGCGGCTTCGCTTTGCAGCAGACCAGCCTGCACAGAGGGTTGAACAGAGGCTTGAAAAGGAGAATGCAGAACTTTTGAGGCACAGAAGGCTTCTTGAAGACATGGAATTTGTTGCCTGCGCATGGCTGCGGCAAAAATTCCAGCCTGATGAACTCTCACGCATGTTTCGAATATTGAATCCCCACCTGCTGGGTCTTAAAACCGGCGATAACGGCGACATCATCATAAGGGATGAAGACAGACTTGCCCGTGAACTTGAACAACTCCTTGAAAACATGACACCACGGATGTTCAGCAGCGGTGGATGTGATGTACTGCTGGAAAACCTTTCTTCACCTGACCTTGCAGCCTACAGCGATCCTGGTGAGATAAAGGACAGGATTTCAGAGCTTGAGCGTTCGGTCAGGCATCTTGGGGAGATACTTGAGGCTGCCAGGGATGCAAAAAAGCTGCGGGCACGGATATCCCGGAAAAGAAAGGAAAGGGATGACATAACCAGGCGGCTGATCGAGTATGAGAATTATAAAATCAAACTTGAAAAATCCGTGACATGGAAGCAGGAGCTGGACGAACTTACCCAAAAGGATGCCAGGCTTAACAGGGAACTTGAAGAGGATGAAAAACGTCTTGCCCGGCTTGCAGCTTCAAGACAGGAGGCAGGCATTAGAGCCCAGGCTGTTGAGAAAGAGATCAGGCGTCTTCAGGACAGCATGTCACAGGTCAGTACAATGCCTCCAAGACCTGAGTGGGAAAAGGGCGACATTGAAGACCTGCCAGAGGCACTGGAAGACCTGATGCAGATATACCTCAATGAGTTTGCAAGGGAGGAGGAACTCAGCCGGGCCATTTCACGCGGACTTGCCCTGATTGAGAAGCGCACCTATGGCAAATATCCTGCTGACAATGAAAGGGCAGTGCTTGACCGGCTGCTTGAAGAACTTGAGGCGCTTGATGAGCGGGAGCGGGCGGTAAGGGAGCTCTGGACATCCATTGCCGTTGGGCTCAGGAGTGCATTCAAGGGACTTGACCAGGACCTTGAGACACTTAAGAGCAGGGTGGACCAGATGAATCGCGCACTTAAAAAGGTAAGCGTATCAAACCTTGCCCGCCTTCGTCTCCAGGTTGCTGAAAGGCCCGAGTGGACAAAGCGTATCAGGGAGATAGCACGAAGCGAGGAAATGCCCCTGTTTTCAGACCCGGTCAACACCAGCAGTGCCCTTGAACAGCTTGGCGAGCTCCTTTCCCAGCATCCAAGGGTGGAGCTTTCTGACCTTTTTGATCTTCACTTTGAGGTTTACGGCTCCGGTGGGGAGGTAAGAAGTTATCACCACCTGGAAAATATCGAGTCCCACGGCACAACAATTACCATCAAGGTGCTCATTAACCTTATCCTGCTCCGGGGGCTTCTTGGGCGAAAGAGCGCACGCATCCCCTTTTACCTTGACGAGGTTTCAAGCCTGGACCACAACAACCTGAGCGCCATTGTCAAGCAGGCAGGGTCCCTTGGATTCACCCCGATTCTTGCAAGCCCGGAGGCCATGGCCGTGGCAGAGAACATATACTTCATCACGGAACAGGGGAAAAGGGTGGTAATAGAGCCCAGGAGCGCCAGGCTAAGGCTGAAGCGTACCTCCGTTGATAAAGATGGAGAAGGCCTGAATGGGCAAATTGTTGCGCAAAAAGAAGAGATAGAAGAATAACCGGATGAGCAACCAATCTGTTTCCGCAGGAGGACTTGCACGCAAACTCTCCACCCTCATTGAAACAGGGACACTGCCGGCCTCAGCGCTGGGGAGTCAGGCCAGACGAAAACTCCTTCCCCTGTTTGAAGCAGGAATACTGGAAGAGACACGTTCCGGCAGCGGACGCAGCATAAAGGTGCGTGACCATGATGCACTTATTGCCTTTTCCCAAAAACTTTTCCCGTCAGGGCTTGATTCAGAGGCCCTGTTTTCAGATTCCCTTCCAAGGGCCAGTGGCATACTGGCGTCAAGGGATTCCAAAAATGCCGCTTCTACCTGGGCAGAGCCCGTGCTTCTCAGGGGATTTGACGGCGCCTCACTTGCCGGACCATCAGGCGACTTTCCGGTGGCCGACCTGACCGAAATGGCAGGGCTGTGTGCAATTCGCCTTGATGAGCCTTTTCTGTGGGGGTTTTCAGGCAG
Organism: Deltaproteobacteria bacterium; assembly: GCA_015494395.1. Lineage (GTDB taxonomy): Bacteria > Desulfobacterota > Dissulfuribacteria > Dissulfuribacterales > QOAL01 > S144-17. The sequence continues at coordinate 31,230 of WGBG01000166.1, read as the reverse complement.
GCTTGCAGTGGCTGAAAACCTGGAATTTTTCCTGAGCTTTGAAAAAAGCAGAATCCCCTGTGACATTGTCCTGTACTCCGCAGGCAGGCTCTCTGGCCGGGTTATCAAATGGCTGGCATCCCCACTCATGGCAGACTGCTCCGTGCTTCACTGCGGAGATTATGATCCTGCAGGGCTTCAGGAGTTTATCAGACTCTGGAAGGGTGTGGGAGAACGTGCCAGTCTTTATGTCCCGGAAGACCTTGAAGAACTGATCAGAAAGTACGGAAAACCCGAACTGCTTCATGCACAGAGGCACCTGCTGCCATCTGTCCGCTCATGTACACACCAGCAGGTAAGAGATGTGTGCAATCTGCTGGAACATTACTCAATGGGCCTTGAACAGGAGGTGCTGCTGACTTAATAATATCAAAACCCCTTATCCCTTAAGCTCCAGAAAATCCAGGCCGGTACGGTTCAGTATATCTCCAAAACGCTCACCACCCCTATTATGCTCCTTGAAATGATCCACGCACCGACTCAACACATCCAGCACCTCATCATGCGACCATATACCTGGAAGCTCCCTGCCAAACTGAGGATGGCGTCCTAACTTGCCCCCCAGCATGATTCTGAATCCCTTTTTTTCTGACACCAGGGAACCGGAGGGGCATCCTTCAGCACATGCCCCGCATTTAAGGCATGCTGATTCAATCAGCACAGGCCGGCCTGTCTCGCTGTCAGGATTCAAGGCATTTTCCTTGCAAACGCTGTAACAAAATTCACACTGGGTACACGCAGCATCATCCGCAACTTTAACTAAAGACGCCCCTACCAATCCGAAATCGACTATCTGCGGACGTGAACATGCATTGGGGCAACCGGAGACCGAGACCCTGAATGCATGATGCATTTTAACCGGGCCATTTACTGTTGCACGCAAAAACTCCTCCAGTTTCTTGTTTTTCAGCAGTGCCTCAATTCGCTCATAGATGCCATCAAATTCAACCGAACGGTTAGGGCACTGGTCAGCACCAAAACACTGATCTATTTCAAAACCACGTGTCTGATGATGCTTGTCAGACATATAGCGGCGGCGGCACGCCTCAAGGTGGTGTACATCAACCACTGATGCACCCTTAGCCTTTGCCTCTTTTTCAACTGCCTTCCGTACCTTTCTCCTGACAAAAAAAGGTACTTTTGAAACTCTCTTCTCTGCCTCTTCTGTCCACTTCATGGTAATATTTTACATTGAGCCTTGAGCTTTCAGCTTTGAGCTATTTTCTCGTATATTGGTCTATTCCGTCTATTAATCGTCCTTGTTTTTCAGATACTCCAGGATTTCCGCACGTTCCGCACCACTTAGCCTTGCCCCATGCCGAATCATTCTGTCAACAATCTCTTCCCAGCTGTCTGAATAGTGTCCCTTGAAAATCCGTGAGGTGGAGTGGCAGACTGAACACCTGTTGTTAATCAGTTTTTCGGCATTATTGTAATCTGTACAACCGGTGTTAAACACCATCAGCCACAAGGTCAGGGCCAAAATTGCACAAAAACAGCTTTTTAATTTATTATAACCATTATAAAATGTCATGAGTATTATTCCTCCATACACATTGAGAATCAAACCATGCCAACAGACCTGTCCAGAGCGGTAAAACTGCCAGACATCCAGATATTTGGGGCACGCCACCACAACCTTAAAAACATCGATGTCTCAATTCCTTCAGGCAGGATAACCATTGTAACAGGACCCTCCGGTTCAGGTAAATCCACACTTGCAGTAAACATAATCTTTTCCGAAGGTCATTACAGGTACATCCAGTCGCTTGGCAGACAGGCGGGAAGGGACGCCGCTCTATGGGAAAGGCCAGAGGTAGATGCCATTCTGAACATACCTCCCCCACTGCTCCTGGAACAGAAAAAACCGCACGGAAGGGGCTATCACCGCTCCACAGTGGCAACCCTTACCGGAATAAAACCCCTTTTGAGGACACTTTTTTCAACTGCGGGCACGCCCCACTGCCCCTCATGCACGGTCAGCCTCCAGGCACTTACCATAGACCAGATTGTTGAAACACTGCTGTGCCACCCTGAGGGTACCAAGATAATCCTTATGGCGCCTGCCACTAATCTTTTCGGTTCAATGCCGCCGTCTGAGGCACTTGCCATGCTGCAAGGACAGGGTTTTCTCAGAGTAATCATAAATGGCAAGATGCTCTACACAGACCAGACGACCCAGCTTCCTGACGAGATAAAACAGGCTGATATTGTTATAGACAGGCTGGTGATAAAGCCAGGGGCAACCGCAAGGGTAACAGATTCTGCAACACTTGCTCTAAAGGCCGGAGATGGGGTTATGAAGGCTGAAATAATCCCTAAGGGGGAAAAACAGGGTGAAATAATCACCCTGACTGAACGCCTGACCTGTATCAAGTGTTCAAGGACCTATCCAATACCTGAACCAGGGCTGTTTTCAGTTCTTGATTCTGCTCCAGACATTGGCAGCAAGGATAAAGAAATTGTTGAACTCTACTCCTATCTCGCTGCAATCACAACCGGAGGATTGAACTGGAATGAGGTATTTTCCCTTACTGCATCAGGAGCGTGCAGGTGGATAAAAGAACTCCTGCCTGACCAACCACCCCGGGGCAAGACTTCTGCTATACACCTGGTTGCTACAAAGCGCCTTGGCGAATCCATTCAGGCAATGCTGCAGCCGCTTGTGGAAATGGGGATAGGATATCTGAGGCTTGACACACCGGCATCCAATCTTTCCACAGGAGAAATCCAGCGGCTCAGACTGGGGGAGCATCTTGCCCGGAGCATGTCAGGGGTCATTTACATAATGGATGAGCCAACTACCGGGCTTCATCCCGTTGAACACCAGGCACTCTGGAAATCTATAAAAAGGCTCAGAGATGCAGGCAACACTATACTGCTTGTGGAACATGATACAGAGCTTATGAAAAAGGCAGACTGGCTCCTGGAACTGGGGCCAGGAGCCGGAGAGCTTGGAGGTAATGTGCTCTTTTCCGGTACTCCGTCAGAAATTATAAATTCAGACAAATCTGTATCTGGGCCGTGGATTACCGAGAGAAAAGGACTCTCTCCTGGAAGCAACACTCCCGGGAGTAAAGGGTGGCTTGAATTTAACGGGCTCAAGAGCAAAAATCTGAAAGACATCTCAGTAGCTGTTCCAACCGGTTGCATTACATGCATTACAGGCCGTTCAGGCTCAGGAAAAAGTGCACTGGCTGAAACAATATCAGGCATGCTCGCCTCCTTACATGACAATACCAGCACAGAAAACATAAAAGGTACTGTTGAATTAAACTTTTCAGGTGCTCCGCCAAAGCCTGTTTTAATGGATCAATCTCCGGTATCAGGGTCCGTTTCCTCCAATCCTGCAACATGGATGGGGGTATTTAATGACATACGAAAACTGTTCGCCCAGACACAGGAGGCTCGTAAACGGGGCATTACTGCCGGCTGGTTCAGCCTTACACGCAAGGGAGGGAGGTGTGAAAGGTGCAGGGGCAGGGGAACAATTACTACTGATCTTAAAATACTCCCTCCTGTGGAATCGAAGTGTGACGTATGCCAGGGAAGGCGCTACAACAGGGACGCACTTTCTATCAAGTATAAGGGGTTGTCCATGGCTGACGTGCTGGATATGAGCATTACCGAAGCTGCAGGCCTGTTTTCAAAAATCTCACAGATCCTGACTCCACTGGAATGGCTTGAAAGGGCAGGGCTTGGATATATAAAGATGGGGCAGCACACCAGTACCCTGTCAGGGGGAGAGGCACAGCGGCTGAAGCTTGCAAAGGAGCTTGCCCGAAGGAATCAGAAGAACCTCATCTACATACTGGATGAACCAACCATGGGCCTTCATCCGGAAGACATCAGCCTGATACAGACCATATTTAATGACCTGATGCAAAAGGGACATACAGTGGTAATAGTGGAACATGACATGCGCCTTGCAGCAGCGTGTGATTACATTATTGAGCTTGGACCAGGCTCAGGCCCGTATGGTGGGGAGGTGATATTCCAGGGCACCCCGGCAGAGCTGGTCAGGCACTCCTCTTCAGTATCCGGGAAATTTATCGGCCAGTATATAAGCTGACCAAATACATTTGTTAAAGAGTATCTATTCAGCGTGATAATTGGTCTTGTTTTGGAGTGACTTTGAAGAATTTCGTAGTTTTTCTTGGGGAAGCGCAGCCAGAAAATCGCGTCTGTCTGAGCGAGGCACGAGAGAGTTTCGCGATTTTGGCAGAGCTAGCCTTAGAAAAACAAGAAATTGTTCTCCGGAACGGAAAAACAAGACCAATTATCAACCTTATAATATCAATACGTTGAACAGTTACGTTAAAGACAATAAAAAAACCCCGGCGAGCCGGGGTTTTTTTACTGGTTTATATAATCAGCTTAACTGATTATGCACCCATTCCGAAGATCTCCATGAGCTTGGGAAGCATTGGGTTGGCGTAGAGTGCGATAAGAGCAACAACCAGTGCGTAAATTGTCAGAGACTCGATAAGAGCCAGACCGATGAACATGGTAACGGTGAGCTTACCAGCAAGCTCGGGGTTACGGGCTGTACCGTCGAGGCAACCCTTGGAGCAGTGACCCATACCAACACCGCAACCGGAAGCAGCGATACCAACGCCAAGACCAGCAGCCAGAACTGAAGCTGCCATCAGGAAGCCTACATGGCCACCCTTTGCTACGTCACCGTCTGCTGCCATTGCAAGACCAGCGAGTCCCAGAACCAAAAGACCTGTGAGTACAGATACCAGAGAAACCTTTTTCATCATTTTTCCTCCCTTAGAGTTAATATATATTTGGCCTTCTTCTTGTTGCTAAAAATTAGTGTCCTTCAGACATAGCCTCAACTGAGTAAACGATTGAGAGCATCATGAAGATGAATGCCTGAATCAGACATACCAGAACACCCAGGAACATGATTGGAAGCGGAGCCAGATAAGGCCCGGCCAGCATGAACAGGAGCCCAAGCAGGATTTCCTTGGAAACCATGTTTCCAAAAAGTCGAATTGAGAGTGAAAGAATACGCCCGATATGGCTGAATACTTCAATGGGGAACATAACCGGAGCCATTGCAGGAATTGGCCCCATGAAATGCTTGATGTACTTTACCCCGTGGAACCTGATACCCAGGATATGATAACATGCGATGGAGATTGCGGTGCAGCCAAGGGTAACATTGAGATTGGCAGTTGGTGACATGAATCCCGGAATCAGACCTAAGTAGTTGGCGATCAGGATGTACATGGCAAATGTGGCGATCATAGGAAAGATGATCAGTGTCTTCTTCTTGTCATGAGTCTGCTCGTCGATGAACTCCTCAAGACCGCCAACAAACATCTCCATGAGATTCTGTACCCCTGTGGGGATTTGCTTCATATTACTGGTGCCCAGCTTGGCAAGAATCAGACAGATGATCATTGCCAGAAAACTGTACTGCATGTGCGGTGCAAGTATCTGCGCCAGCGCTGAATCTCCCCCGTGCGCGGGCAGTCCTATGGCATCCAACAGAATAGACAAAAAAAGTAATGGATGTTCCATGGCTACATAGCCTCCTTAAAACGTGCTCTGTAAATTACCATTGCCAGTGTCACAATATTGAAGTTAATCACTGCCACTGACAGTCCTATGAAAAGACCTACAGGGGAAAAAATACCCGGAAAATAGAGAAAGGCTACTGTTATTGCCAGGGCTATCAGCCCCATGCGAACAGCCATGCCGCCAAAATAGGCCCCCATGTGTCTCCAGCGCATCATCCGCTTGCAGTCCCTGTCAAGGCCTGCGCAGTTGAGATTGGCAATGAGACCACCAAGCAGCACACCGGCTACCATCTGGGGTGTCGAGAAGGTACCGGTCAAAGCTACAAGGATGACCAGCATTACCCAGTTGGCTCCGGTAAAGAGCCTGATGAATGTAGGGTCAAGATGACCCGCGAGAACCGTCTTCAGCATCAATGGCCTGCCTTCCTGTTTCCTTCCCTCCTCCGGGGCCCTCCGTGGATTGGCTTTCGCCTCTCCCTGCATTTTCCTCTGCCTCTTTAGAAAATCGGCGGGTAAGAATCATGAAATTTTTTACGCCGCCTGCTAACCCAAACCCAAAACAAAGGATGGTAAGCCAAGGATAGGTTTTTCCTTCAAAAAACCTTGTATCCAGCCACCAGCCAGCCAGCACTCCGGCAAATGTGGAAAAAACAACTGATAGGGCTATTGTTGATGCCGTACTGAAGCTTTTGAAGGCAAGACCAAATTCGTGTCTTATAGAACCCATATTTTATCTCTCCTGCCCTCAATAGCGTGGCATCAGGCAGCCGTGCGGTTAAGCGTGAATGTCCTGCCCATAAACTGAAGCTCCATTCAGTCGGATATATCAAATAGCATATTATTATTTATTATGCAAGGGTTTTGAATACTGATTCAGCAACCTGCACAGTATCCTCAATATCATCCCAGGTGTGGGCAGTTGAAATCATTGCTGCCTCAAACTGGGAAGGCGCTATGTAAATGCCCTGTGCAAGCATGGACCTGAAAAACCGCGCATACATATCTGTGTCAGACTTAAGTGCCTGCTCGAAATTTTTAACCGGCCCCTCCTGGCCAAAGAAACAGGTCAGCATTGAACCAATCCCCTGGACAGTACACTTGACTCCGCTTTCTGCTGCGGCTCGGCGATACCCTTCGGCCATAGCCTCTCCCTTCTGCGCCAGGGTTTCGTAGGTTCCCGGGCGTGAAAGTATTTCAAGTGCTGCCAGGCCCGCTGCAGTTGCAAGGGGATTTCCGGAAAGAGTTCCTGCCTGATAAACAGGGCCTGCCGGGGCGATCTGCTCCATTATCTCCTTCTTGCCGCCATAAGCCCCCACAGGAAGACCACCGCCTATAATCTTCCCCATTGTGGTAAGGTCAGGGGTGATGCCGAAATATTCCTGGGCACCACCAAGCCCAAGCCTGAAGCCTGTGATTACCTCGTCGAATATGAGCACTATGCCGTGTTTTTCAGTAAGCTCCCGTACCCCCTCAAGATAGCCCTCCACAGGGAGAATTACCCCCATGTTTGCCGGGACCGGCTCCATGATTACCGCAGCAATATTGTCTGCATCTGCCTTGACCAGCTCTGAAAGGGCATCAATATCGTTAAACGGGATAGATACGGTGTTTGCAACAATCTCCTCCGGGATACCCGGACTTCCGGGAATACCAAGGGTTGCCACACCAGAGCCTGCCTTGACCAGAAATGAATCTGCATGGCCGTGATAGCAGCCGTCAAATTTCACTATCTTTTTCCTGCCTGTATAACCCCGGGCAAGCCTGATGGCGCTCATTGTTGCCTCGGTGCCTGAATTGACAAGGCGTACCATTTCAACTGAGGGGACATATTCACAGATTCGCCTGGCAAGCGCAACCTCCCGCCAGGTAGGGATGCCAAAACTGGTACCGGACTCAAGGGCAGAGGCAACTGCTGCATTTATCTCCGGGTGGCAGTGACCTGTGATCATTGGCCCCCAGGAACAGACATAATCAACATAGCTGTTGCCATCGGCATCTTCTATATAGCAGCCAGAGCCCTGTTCCACAAATATAGGGTCACAGCCAACTGACTGACACGCCCTGACAGGGCTGTTTACCCCACCGGGGATTACCTTTTTTGCCTCTTCAAAATAACGGGATGAAAGTTCATTATGCAACATGGTGTTGTATTCCTCGTATTAGTCCTGCCGGACAACTTATTTGAGTTTCAGATACCTTCTCTTGCCCACCTTGATCACGCAGCCGGACGCATCAACCGGTATCTCATCAGCAGACACCTTCTGGCCATCAATACTGATGGCACCCTGCTTGATCAGACGCCTTGCCTCTGAAGCACTCTTCACAAGCCCTGCCTCCTTGAGCACCTTGGGAAGAAAAACGGCGTTTCTGTCAACATCTGCCCCAAGGATGTATTCAGGAATATCATCAGGCACCTCTCCACGGCGGAACTGGGCATCAAACCCTTCCCGTGCCTTTTCAGCGGCAGCCTTTCCATGAAATCTTTCAACAAGCTCCATTGCAAGCTGCACCTTGACATCCCTGGGATGCACTGCCCCTGCCTGCATATCGGCCTTGAGCCGTTCAATTTCATCCATTTCCATGCTGCTCAAAAGCTCGTAGTAACGGAACATCAGGTCGTCTGATACGGACATGAGCTTTCCGAACATGGTGCCAGGGTCATCGGTAATGCCCACATAGTTCCCCAGGGACTTGCTCATCTTGTTCACACCGTCAAGCCCTTCAAGCAACGGCATGGTAATAACCGTCTGGGGCTTCTGGCCATACTCCTTCTGCATGTGTCTGCCAACAAGGAGATTGAATGTCTGGTCTGTTCCGCCAAGCTCTACATCTGCCTTGAGGGCAACAGAGTCATAGCCCTGGATAAGTGGATAGAGGAATTCGTGGATGGCAATGGGGCGCTGGGACTGAAACCGCTTCTTGAAATCGTCCCGCTCAAGCATCCTTGCAACTGTGTGCTTGGCGCAGAGACGAATCATGTCAATTGACTTCATCTCATTCATCCAGACACTGTTAAAGGCAATTTCGGTCTTGTCCTCGTCCAGTATCTTGAAGATCTGCTCCTTGTAGGTAGCGGCATTCTGCTGCACCTGCTCTGGGGTAAGGGGTGGCCTGGTCTCTGATTTACCGGTTGGATCACCGATGAGTCCGGTAAAATCACCGATAAGAAATATTACCTGGTGACCCAGCTGCTGAAAGTGCTTCATCTTCTGTATGAGCACCGTATGCCCAAGGTGAAGATCCGGTGCAGTGGGATCAAACCCGGCCTTTACCCTCAACGGTCTGTTATCTGCAATGGCGGACTTGAGTTTCTGCTCAAGCTCCTCCATGTCAATTATATCAACAGCCCCGCGGCTGATCAGATCCAATGATTTCTGAATATCCTGTTCCATCTGTAAAACTGCCAGGAACGCGGCAGCGTCCCTGCTCTCCCTCTCCTGAAAATTAAAATACCCGAGTAATTTAACGGCAAGGGCTTATGTCAGCCATTACTTGGCATACTCAACAGCCCTGGTCTCCCTGATGACAATGATTTTTATCTGGCCGGGATAACTTAGCTCACTCTCTATCTTCCTTGCAATATCCCTGCATATAAGACTTGCCTCGGCATCACTGACCTTGTCACTGTTGACCACTATGCGAATCTCACGCCCTGCCTGGATGGCATATGATTTCTGAACTCCCTTGAAAGAAGTGGCAATCCTCTCAAGATCCTCAAGCCGCTTTACATAGGTCTCGAGCATCTCGCGCCTTGCCCCTGGCCTTGCACCGGAAAGGGCATCGGCAGCCTGCACAAGAACCGCCATCACTGTCTCAGGTTTGACATCTTCATGGTGTGCAGCTATGGCGTGGACGATATCTCTGGATTCGCCATATTTTTTGGCAAGGTCTGCCCCTATGATGGCGTGCGAGCCCTCAACCTCATGGTCAACAGCCTTGCCTATATCATGAAGCAGGCCAATACGTTTTGCCTTTTTCACATCAAGGCCAAGTTCTGATGCCATCACACCGCACAGGAAAGCCACTTCCAGTGAATGCTGCAGCACGTTCTGTGAATAACTGGTTCGAAATTTGAGCTTGCCCAGAAGTTTGATCAGTTCAGGATGTATACCGTAAACCCCAACATCAAAGGTGGCCTGCTCCCCTGCCTCGCGGATGGCAGAATCAATCTCCTTTTCAACCTTCTGAACCACCTCTTCAATGCGCGCCGGGTGAATCCTGCCATCAAGCACAAGCCGCTCAAGGGCAACCCTCGCCACCTCCCGTCGCACAGGGTTAAAACCTGAGAGGAGTACAGCCTCAGGGGTATCGTCAATAATCAGGTCAACTCCGGTTGCCGCCTCAATTGCTCGAATATTCCTGCCTTCCCGCCCGATGATCCTGCCCTTCATCTCATCATTTGGGAGAGGCACCACCGAAACTGTACGTTCTGCCACAAATTCCCCTGCATAACGGGTAATGGCAAGCGATAGAATCTCTTTGGCCTTCTTGTCCGCCTTTTCCCGGGTTTCTGCCTCGATCTTTCTGAGCATGGTGGCAGCCTCCTGGCGAACTTCATCCTCAAAGCTCTTCAGAAGCTGCTCCTTTGCCTCGCTCTCGGACATGCCTGAAATCTTCTCAAGCATGGCGTGCTGCTGGGAGATTATTGAATCTATCTCCTTCTCCCTGTTGTCAAGGCGAGAGGCGCGCTTCTGGAGCTTTTTCTCCCTCTGAAGCAGTTCCAGTTCCTTATGGTCGATAAGCTCCTTCTTTTTATCAACCTTCTGCTCCCGCTTGAGCAGACGCATCTCCTGCTGATGAAGCTCATTCTTGCGCTGCGAAACGCTGTCCTCAGCCTCTTTCTTCAGGCGAAGGGCCTCCTCCTGGGCAGATACCCTTGCCTCCTTCAGGATGCGCTCAGCCTCGGAGCGGGCCTCTTTTTTCTTTGCTTCCAGTTCGAGAAGCCGTGCCTCTGCTGCCTGACGCTCCTTCCTGGAGGCAGCAAGTACACCTATGACAATGCCTGCCACCAGACCGGCGACAGCTACTGAAATTAATACAATATCCATAACGTGTGGCATCTCCTTACATTCAGCAGCCACACCCCATCAGACATATACCGCCCACCCTGAATTATCGCTGGAGCATGCGGCCATACCTCCTCACAAAGGACTAAACGCCACCGCACCAGACAAGGTGCAGCAACATCCCGAAGCAGTGCAGGGATCAGGCGGTACCAGTTACGGATGGCAAGGACGGGAAAGTAAAAGACAAGAATATCAGCAGCACAGATTAAAAAACGACATACCGCCCCTCCTCAGACCATTAAAAAAGCCGAAACGGTATAAAACTGGATATGAAACTGTGCGCTATCAGCATGAATTACGTTGTCATGCCTTTCAGGCCGCAGCTCGTGTTGAGCAGACACCTGATTATCTAGAATATGCGCCCCGGCTTCAACACCAAGGCAATTAACAGCAGACCTCTGCCTGCTGATTCTTGATCTCCATCCCTGCTGAATCTGTATCCGTTTTGTATATTCTGACCCAGACGGGGTTACAGCTAAAAACTCCCCACCATGCCGTGTCGACCGGCGCTTATTGAACCTGAGAAACTCAGGTGGGTGTCAACTCCGCTTCAGTTAGACAGGGCTGTTTTCCCCGTCACCCCTACACGGAAAAAAGACTCCCTTGTACGGGATGTTGGCTCAACAAACTACCAGCGAACACCAACACGGCAGGGAAGCAAATTTATTATTTCATTTAAATGATAAAACTGCACGGAATGCCCCGTGATCCCGCAAGACATCCCTTACATATTCTGACCAATCGCAAAACTTCAAAAAACGATATCCAAGCTGCAAAGGACCTAAGTCTGCATTTTCCGGCATCAGCCCCAGGCCGGACCATTTCATTAAGCATAACCTGTTTTAATGTCAAATAAAACCAGGCCCGAACCCTGAAGCAGCCTTGTTAAAAAAATTATAACTTATATCCGTAACTATGTCCATGCCATAACACACATTGCCACTTTAAAGTACATGGCAAACAGTAAATGTTTGGCATCACATAGTTAAAAAATTACACAATCAGATCTCACACAATACAAGGGGGCAAAGTGTCTCCTTAAGTCAAGGATTCAAACGTCATCCGGTAAAATGTCATCTATCCTGCGTGCAAGAGCGCCAGACCTGTTCTTGACAAGCGCCTGAAGCTCCCTGTTCCTGCGTCGCTCCCGGACATAGTCACGCCCCATCTGCAGGGCAGCCAGTACAGTTATTTTCTGAGGAGACAGCCCCTTATGCTGCGCCTCGGTTTCTGCCATTACCTTCTCGACATACCTTACCACGCTCTCTACGTCATCCGTAGGGTCATCAGCTCTAAGGTCATACTGCTTGCCGAGAAAATGTAATGTGACAGTCTTTGCCATCTACACCTCAGAGGAACCAGAGGGGAGAAGTTCGGGCTGGGAAACATTGCCTTCTTCACCTGCGTCTGAACCTGAACCATCGCTCTGCGAAACTTCACCAGCCTGAGCCTCAGAAGAAGCATCGGGCGCCGCCTCAAGCTCTTCAATGGTGCGAACAAGGCGGCTGATCCTGTCCCTGACGTCGTTCCTCATGGCGTCGTACTCACCAAGCCTTGCCTTGAGGGATGCAACCTCAGCATTTCTGTCAGCCAATTCCTTGCTGAGCCTGCCGTTCTCTTCCCTGAGACCGGTACAATAATCAACAAGCTGGTCTATTTTTTCCTCTAGAACTGCCAGTTCGGCTGGATCGAGGTTAACGTCCTGCGTAATATTATTTTCTACGTCCTGGGTATATTCCATAGTACAACTCCTGAAACTGATAAGATATGTTTAAGAACTTATAAATACTCAACCTGCCATCCTTGTCCCCGGTCCGAGATTCTCGCCGTCAGGCACAGAGACGTTCTCAAGATATGAAAAAGCTCCTACCCTGACATTACTCCCGACAGAGGTCCTGCCCTTCAGCACTACGCAGGGTTCAATAACAGAATCTGCCCCAACTGCAACGTCTGGCTCTACATAGACTGTCTGAGCGTTCTGAATAGTCACACCCTGATCCATGAGTTCCTGCCGTTTTCTCTCCAGCATAACAGCCTCTGCCCGGGACAGTTGAGCCCGCGAGTTGACTCCAAGCGCCTCCTCCTCAGAGCAGAGAGGATAAGCATCTACCCTGTGGCCCTGCCGTACTGCAGCAGCAACAATGTCGGTCAGGTAATATTCCTGCTGCATGTTGTTATTATCAAGCCCTTTCAGGGCATCAAATAAAAATTCAGCACGAACAACATAAGTACCGGTATTTACCTCAGAGATGCTGCGTATATTCTCATCTGCGTCCTTTTCTTCCACAATCCCATTGAAACAACCCTGCTCATCCCTGACTATCCGTCCATACCCGGCAGGATTGGAGAAAAAGGCGCTCAGCACTGAAACAATACTACCAGACTCATTATGGTAGCGCAAAAACCGTGCAATGGTCTCAGACTGAAAGAGGGGAGTGTCACCACAAATTATAAATACGTTTCCAGTAAATCCCTTCAGGCTCTGCTCAGCACAGGCAACGGCATGACCAGTTCCAAGCTGTTCCTCCTGGACAACAGTCTCGCAGCCGAAAGTGCGTATATATTTGCTTACAAGCCCGGCGCCGTGGCCAACCACGCAGACGATTTTCTCTATTGAAAGCCCTTGAAGCAACTGGACAACATGTCCAACCAGCGGTTTACCGACAACTTCGTGCAACACCTTGGGAGTATTGGATTTCATGCGGGTACCTTTGCCGGCAGCAAGGACCACAGCATAAACCCGTGTCGAATCTGATGACTTCATGGACGTACCCTATGATAGTTACAGTAATGTGTTTTTCAAGAATGATTATAAGGCAAATAAAGCGAATATAAAGTAATTTATTTTGAACAGGAAAAATCGGGACAGGCACGAATTGGCCTGGTGAAAACCATTACAAAATAGTATCTATTCAGCGTAGTGAATAGTCTTGTTTTGGGAAAGACTTTTTAAGGACACAGCTAAAACTGATTGGCTCACTTAAAAAACACAAAAAAAGGGACGGTAACTAACCGTCCCCTTGAATTTTTCAAAAGTTATACTATTTGCGCCTATTCACGGCCAGCAAGTTTGAGCCTGTTCATAGCCCTTGCCAAAGCTGCCTGTGCACGCGCCATGTCTATGTCTTCCCTGGCCTGTGCAGCAGCTTGAAGCCGCTTTTCAGCACGTTCCTTCGCCTTCAGAGCCCTTTCAACATCAATATCCTCTACGGGCTCGGCCGACTCAGCGAGAATGGTCATGCGATTATTGGATACCTCACAAAAACCTCCACTGAGAGCCAACCTGACGACTGTGCCATCTTTTTCATAGTGCATCTCCCCGATAGCCATGGTGGCAAGCAACGGCGCATGGTTTGCCATTACACCGAACACACCGTCTGCTCCAGGAGCAGTAGCGAGATCAACTTCTTCGTTGACCACCTGGCTGCTGGGGGTGACTACTTCAAGTAATAATTTATTGGCCATATCAGTTATCCTCTCAACCTGGGTTCAGGTTCTGCCGGTATCTTATGAGTTTTTGGCCTTTTCAACAGCTTCTTCAATGGTACCTACCATGTAGAACGCTGTCTCAGGAAGGTCATCATACTTACCTTCAAGGATCTCCTTGAAGCCGCGGACTGTGTCCTCTACCTTGCAGTATTTACCGGGCATACCGGTAAAGGTCTCAGCTACGTGGAAGGGCTGAGAGAGGAACCTCTGGCACTTACGTGCCCTCTGAACAGTAAGCTTGTCCTCATCTGAGAGTTCGTCCATACCAAGAATGGCGATGATGTCCTGGAGGTCTTTGTATTTCTGCAGTGTCTGCTGCAGGTTACGCGCTACTGAGTAGTGCTCCTCACCAAGTACGTTGGGATCGAGAATCCTGGATGTTGAGTCAAGCGGGTCAACAGCAGGGTAGATACCAAGCTCAGCGATCTGACGGGAGAGAACAACTGTACCGTCAAGGTGAGCAAATGTTGTAGCAGGCGCAGGGTCTGTCAAGTCATCAGCAGGAACGTAAACACACTCAACAGCCGTAATTGAGCCCTTATTGGTAGATGTAATACGTTCCTGAAGTGCACCAAGGTCAGTAGCAAGAGTGGGCTGATAACCAACCGCTGAAGGAATACGTCCGAGGAGCGCTGAAACCTCGGAACCAGCCTGGGTGAAACGGAAGATGTTATCAATAAAGAAGAGCACGTCCTGACCCTGCTCATCACGGAAGTACTCAGCAGCAGTCAGACCGGTGAGGCCGATCCTTGCGCGTGCTCCCGGCGGCTCGGTCATCTGACCGTAAATCAGAGCAGCCTTGGGAAGAACTCCGGAGTCCTTCATCTCGTGGTAGAGGTCGTTTCCTTCACGGGTCCGCTCACCGGCGCCGCAGAAAACTGAAATACCACCGTGCTGCATGGCAATGTTGTGAACCATCTCCATCATGATAACGGTCTTTCCACAGCCAGCACCGCCAAACAGTCCCATTTTACCACCGCGGGGGAACGGAACCAAGAGGTCAATAACCTTAATGCCTGTTTCAAGAACATTAACTGTGGTATCCTGCTCGACGAACTCAGGCGCCTTGCGGTGGATAGGCAGCTTGTTGGTGTCGTCAATTGGCCCAAGACCGTCAACCGGCCAGCCAACAACGTTCATGATACGGCCAAGAGTGGGCTCACCAACAGGAATCTGAATAGGAGCACCGGTATCCTTGGCCTCCATGCCGCGTACCAGACCGTCGGTGGTATCCATAGCGATGCAGCGTACCATGTTGTCGCCGAGGTGCTGAGCAACCTCGATGTAGAGGTTATCTTCTTCATCACTGATAGCTGGGTTGGATACCAGCAGACCGTTCAATATATTGGGTAGCTGCCCCGGTTCAAACTCGACGTCAACAACAGGGCCAATAACCTGGGCTATTTTGCCTACGTTTGCCATTTTACTTATACCTCCCCGGCATTTGCTTGCCAGTTAAATTCGTTAGTTAATTATCCCTTGAGTGCCTCGGCGCCACCTACGATGTCCATAAGCTCGCCTGTAATTGCTGCCTGCCTTGCCTTGTTGAACATAAGGGTCAGCTCTTCAATCATGTCTGAACAGGCGTTGGTGGCATTATCCATAGAGGTCATTCGGGCTGCCATTTCGCTGGCAACCGTCTCCAGCATTGCCGCCATGATCTGTACGTTTACGAACATTGGCATCAGCTGGTTCAGTATCTCTTCAGGCGCCGGCTCATAAATATATGTTGCCTTGGGGCCTTCATCTTCGCCCTCGTCCGCCTTGCCTTCAGTGAGGTTTTCAGCAGTAATAGGAAGTATGGGCCTGAATGTTGGCTTCTGAACCGCAACATTGACAAATCGTCCGTAAACCAGCTTCACCTGGTCAATATCCTCAGCAAGGAACATCCTGATAAGTTCGGAGCCGACCTGCCTCGCGGTGAGCATCTGAACGTCGCTCATGCAGTCGGTAACCTCATGGACAATATCATAGGATGTATGCTTGAAATAGGCTGCACCCTTCTTACCGATGCATGCCACCACAGGCTCTCTGCCTGCGTCCTTTTCCTTCTGAAGATACTTCTCCGAAGCATTTAGGATATTTGAGTTAAAAGCTCCGCAAAGCCCCCTGTCAGAGGTGACAACCAGCAGAAGACTTTTCTTCACCTCTCTCTCCGCCATCAGTGGGAAGGCACTTGGATTGGCGCTGCCTGAAAGCTCGCCCATCACCGAGGCAAACTTGTCAGCATAGGGGCGAAACTCCTCCATGCGTTCCTGGGCGCCGCGAAGTTTGGCAGCAGCGACCATGTTCATGGCCTTGGTGATCTGCTGCGTCTTCTTAACGCCCTGGATTTTTAGTTGAATGTCTTTTAGAGAAGGCATCTGAATTCAATCCCCTTATTT
Source organism: Deltaproteobacteria bacterium (assembly GCA_015494395.1). Classification (GTDB taxonomy): domain Bacteria; phylum Desulfobacterota; class Dissulfuribacteria; order Dissulfuribacterales; family QOAL01; genus S144-17. The sequence continues at coordinate 14,718 of WGBG01000166.1, read as the reverse complement.
TAGAGGTTACGGCTGGTCTTGAAATCTTTCTTGAATTCCTCGATAGCCGATGTCATTTTCTGCTCAAGAGCGTCGCTGATCTCCTGTTTCTCTGCAAGCTCAGCGAAAATATCCGCGTGTTTTGACTCAACAAAGTCATACAGCTCCTTCTCAAAATCAGCCAGGCTGTCAACTGGCAGATCGTCCAGGAGACCCTTTGTACCTGCGAAGAGGATGGTAACCTGCTTCTCCATTGGAAGCGGCTGGTACTGAGGCTGTTTCAGGATCTCAACCAGCCGCTCGCCCCTTCTGAGCTGAGCCTGTGTTGCAGCGTCAAGGTCGGAACCGAACTGGGCGAATGCTGCAAGCTCACGATACTGGGCAAGGTCAAGCCTCAGGGTACCTGCAACCTGCTTCATAGCCTTGACCTGGGCAGCACCACCGACTCGGGATACAGAGAGACCAACGTTAATTGCGGGCCTTACGCCAGCAAAGAACAGTGAGGGCTCCAGGTAAACCTGGCCGTCTGTAATTGAGATAACGTTTGTTGGAATGTATGCAGAAACGTCACCCTGCTGGGTTTCAATGATGGGCAGGGCTGTGAGGCTTCCTGCACCAAGCTCGTCATTCTGCTTGGATGAACGCTCAAGGAGCCTTGAGTGATTGTAGAAAATGTCACCGGGATATGCCTCACGTCCTGGAGGACGCCTGAGGAGCAGTGAAAGCTCGCGGTAAGCAACCGCCTGCTTTGAAAGGTCATCGTAGATAATCAAGGCATGACGTCCGCTGTCACGGAAGTATTCACCCATAGCTGTCCCGGAGAAGGCTGAGAGATACTGGATGGATGCAGGCTCGGAGGCGCTTGATGCAACAACCGTGGTGTACTCCATGGCTCCGGCCTTTCTGAGTGCCTCAACAACCAGGGCAACTGTAGCCTGCTTCTGACCAACTGCTACGTAGATGCAGTAAACGTCAGTGTTCTTCTGGGCGATGATGGCGTCAACGCCGATGGCTGTCTTGCCGATCTGACGGTCACCAATGATAAGCTCACGCTGGCCGCGGCCAACCGGCGTCATGGCGTCAACAGCCTTGAGGCCCGTGTAGCAGGGCTCATGAACCGACTTCCTATCAATAACGCCAGGAGCCTTTTCCTCAATCCTGCGGAACTCGGTTGCGTTAATGGGGCCCTGGCCGTCAATGGGGTTACCGAGACCGTCAACAACACGGCCCAGCATGCACTCGCCAACAGGAACCTGGGCGATTTTGCCAGTCCGTTTTACCAGGTCGCCTTCTTTAATGTTCTCAACGTCGCCCATAACGGCCACACCGACGTTATCCTGCTCGATGTTAAGAGCCAGTCCCATAACTCCACCAGGGAATTCGAGAAGCTCCATGGCCATACAGTTGCGTACTCCATAAACGCGGGCAACGTTGTCACCTACTGACAGGACAGTACCGGTTTCTGCCAGATCAACGGTTTTTTCAAAGTCCTGAATTCTCTTCTTTATGATGTCGCTGATTTCTGATGCATTTATCTGTGCCATTATCCTTGCTCACCCCTCCCTATGGATTCTTTCAAGCCTGCAAGCTGACTCTTTATACTTCCGTCCCAGACAACATCGCCTACATGGGCAACCACGCCGCCAATGATATCCGGGTCTTCTTCAGTTACCAAAATTACTTCCTTGCCGGTAGCCTGGGCAAGAGCAGATGCAACCTGCTCCCTGAGGTCATCGGGAAGAGGAACTGCTGTACGCACGGTGGCACGTACCCTGCCTGTCTCCTCGTCCATGAGAGCCTCAAAAGACTCGGCAATTAATTTAAGGTGCTGGATTCGTCCCCGATCCACAAGGAGCCGGAGAAAGTTTGCCAATGAATCCTCGAAATCTGCCGCCTTTACTATTTCGTCAACCACTTCCCGCTTGAGTTCAGGCGGTACAATGGGACTTTCCAGGGCGGCCTCCACGTCCGGGCTCTCCTGCAGGAGGGAATTTATTTCGTTCAGGGACTGGGCGAATGACTCCAGTTTTCCCTCTTCCTTTCCAACTGCGAAGAGCGCTTTTGCATACCTTCTGGCTAATACTGTGCTAATCAATTTTTCTGCACCACCCTTTCAAGGTATTCGCTGATGAGCTTGTGATGATCCTGCTCAGTCAGGTTCTTTTTGATGAGTTCCTCAGCAGCCGCAACTGCCGTGTCTGCCATCTCCTTCTGAAGCGCAACCTTTGCCTTGGCAAGTTCCTGCTGCACGTAGAACTCTGCCTGTGCCTTGATGCGCTCAGCGGCTTCATGGGCAAGGGTTATAATTTTTTCTTTCTCAGACTGACCCTGCTCCACGAAGGTGGTTAAAATTTTCTTTGCCTCGTCCTCCAGGCCCGAAAGCTTGCGCTCATAATCGGCGTATTTCCTCTCAGCCTCTTTGCGCTTGGCTTCGAGCTCGTCAAACCTTGCCTGGATCTGCTCAGTACGGCCCCTGAGTCCATCAGAAATTGGTTTTCTGAGGTACTTGACCAGTACTATGACGAGGATTGAGAAGTTCAGACAGTGCCAGATAAAATTCATCACCTGGCTGTGGGTAAGACCATGATGCTCGCCATGACCGCCATGACCACCACCTTCATGACCCTCAGGCTCGCCCTCACCAAAGCCCTCGTGCTCCGCGGCCTCGGCCTGATGGAGTGCCTCAGCCTGCTCGGCCTGGACGGCAGAGTGCTCGGCAACCGCATGCTCGCCTGCAGCCTCGCTGGCAATGGCGGTGTCATGGCCGGTTGTTACAAACCCGGTGACCATTGCAAAGGCAAGATATGCCCCTGCCAGTACGCCAGCCACGGCATACCCACTGATTTCCCTGTTAAAAATCCTCATCTTAGACAGCCCTCCCCAGCAGCTTTTGAGCGATCTCAACAGCAAAGGCTTCGGACTGTGCGTCAAGTTCTTTCTTAACCGCACTGATCTGCCCGGTAAGCTCTGACATGAGCTCGCTCTTTTTTGCTTCAGCCTCTTTTTGCGCAGCCTCCAGAAGCTGTCGCTCCTCCTCTCTGGCCTCTCCCTTCAACTTCTCTAACTCACTCTTACCCTGGGCACGCGCCTCGGCCAGCTTCCTGTCGTAGTTGGCCACCAGCTCCTGGGCATTGCGCTCATACTTCTCGGCGTCGGCTTCAATTGCAGCCATCTTTGCCTCGCGCTCTTCCAGGTGCCTTCTTACGGGTTTGAAAAGAATTGAATTGAGAACTACCATGAGGATGAGAACTGAAATCAGTTCCGCCCAGAAAGATAAATCAATGGTAATCATATCGTTCTCCTTCCCCCTGAGGGCTAATTTGAAAAGAAAATGAGGCACTTGTACAAAATGAAGCCCCATTCATAAAATTCTAACGCTTGCTTTTACAATATATGGTTCTATATGTCAACGCTTTTAACTGTTTCAATGTGCGGTTTTTTCCCCCCATAGCACCTTGTGAAGCTGCAGCTGAAAGCGTACTGCAATGCGATCTTCAACAATCCAGTCGGCCAGCACGCTGGGGGGCAGGGTATTCCAGGCCGCAGAGAAGAGGACATTGCAGTAGCTGTTCAGATTGAACCGCCGCACCAGGCTGCATGCCCATTCATAGTCCTCCCGGCTGGTAAGCACGAACTTAAGCTGATCATAGCCTGCAAGCCAGCGCAGGTTTTCCTCATGCCAGCTCTCCACCATGCCGCTTCCAGGTGTTTTTATATCCACCACCTTTACCACCTTCCAGGGCACCTGGTTAAGCGGTACGGAGCCATTGGTTTCAAGAAGCACGCTGGCACCGGCGTCCAGAAGCCCCTTCATAAGGGGATAAACCCCCGGCTGCAACAGCGGCTCCCCACCTGTTACCTGCACCAGAGAGACCCTGCTGTCTTTCCATTGGTCAATCAGTGCGGATATTTCCTCCTCTGTCCCGCCTGAACGGGCATATTCTGTGTCGCAATATCTACAGTGAAGATTACATCCGGCAAGCCTAATAAAAAAACAGGGCAGGCCCGCATGGAGCCCTTCCCCCTGAAGGCTTGTAAACGTCTCTGAAATGCGTAAGATTTCTCTTTCTGACACGAAGAATCCGTTGAGTTTAACCGGCTGAAAAAAATGAACGTCTATTCATAATAGATAACACCCGATCCCGGGGTCTCGCACACTTTCACCCTAATGGGGCGAACCCCCGGAAATGGCTCAACTCCCTGGCGCACTTTGCTGAATATATATTCAGCTATCCGCTCTGAGGAGGGATTTGCCTTGGAAAATGCCGGATGCTCATTCAGATTTATGTGATCCAGCTCAGCCATTATATCTGCCACAATGCGCTTTACATCCCTGAAATCTATTGCAACATCTATTTCATTCAGGGTTTCAGCACCAACCACCACCTCCACGTCCCAGTTATGGCCGTGGAGATGTTCGCAGTTACCAGGATAATTTCTAAGATAATGTGCTGATGAAAAATGTGTTTTTATAAATATCTCGTACATAATCTATCCTTTGTATCATTAGCGGGGTTCTCGTGCCCCAAAGAGGGCTGTACCCACCCTGACAATGGTTGCGCCCTCTTCAATGGCGATTTGAAAATCACCTGACATACCCATTGAAAGATGCCTCAGGTCAAGTTCACCAAACCTTTCAGAGAGTGAATCCCTGAGTTTTCTTGCCTTGCCAAACCACCTTCGGGAATCCTCCGGCTCAGGACTCCAGGGGGGAAGGATCATCAGCCCCTGGACGTCAACCCCAGAAAGCTCCTCTGCTAACATTTTCTCCACAAAGGGCTCCAGATCAGAGGGCAGGATACCAGCCTTGCTTTCTTCCACACCGATATTTACCTGGAGAAGAACAGGCATCACCTTTTGAGCCTGCTGTGCATGTCGGCTAAGTGCCTTAAGCAGCCTGATACTGTCAACAGCCTCGATAAAATCAAATAGCTCTACGGCCTTTTTGGCCTTGTTGCGCTGCAGGTGTCCTATATAATGCCAGCTTATTTCTGAACGCCTGTCTCCAAGCTCCTCAATCTTTCCGGCTGCCTCCTGCACATAATTTTCCCCGAACACACGCTGCCCGTGGGACAGTGCATCAAGTATGGCAGATACCGGCTTTCTCTTGCTGACAGCCACCAGGGTAATATCCCCAAGCTTCCTGCCTGAACGGCTGGCGGCCTGTGCAATCTCTTCACGAATCCTGTCAAGATTTTCAGTTATAGAACTCATTTTCTCACACTGATGACTCCTTCTTCAAGCAGCACCGGAATCACCATCTCCATTGGAAAGCCAACCACATTGGTATATGACCCTTCAAGCCGTGAAACCATAAAGGCTCCACAGCCCTGAACAGCGTAGCTTCCAGCCTTGTCAAGCGGCTCGCCTCCTGCCACATATGCCTCAATAATGGCACTGTCCTGGGCGGCAAGCCATACACGGGTCTGCGCGTGAAACATGCGAGTTCCTGAATTTATTCCGGCAATACAGCATGCGGTTATAACCGTATGCTCCCTGCCACACAGACTGGACAGCATTTCCACTGCGTGTTCCGGGCTGGATGGTTTACCAAGTATTTTATCTTCCAGCACCACAATGGTGTCTGCACCTATGACAGCAGCATCCAGGAAACGCGATGCCACTTCCAGAGCCTTAATCCTCGCATTTTCCGAGGCATAACCAAGGGGTTCCTGCCCCTTCTCTGCAGGGGGCTCCTGGGCTCGGCTTGGCTCAACTGAAAATTTTACTCCAGCGGCAGCAAGAAGCTCTCTTCGCCTGGGAGAGGCAGAGGCAAGTATCAGAGTGCGGGAAGTTTGAAAAGGTCCTGTGCATTCTGCGTTGTGAAACATGCAGCCTCCCTTGTTGAACCCCCCTTAATATCTGCAACTGCCTTAACCACCAGACTTACCCGTGCAGGCTCATTTGGCTTGCCGCGAAAGGGTACAGGGGAGAGGAATGGAGCGTCGGTCTCCACAAGCAGGCGATCTGAAGGACAGAACGCCACCACATCCCTGAGGCCCTGGGCATTTTTGAACGTGACTACCCCGGTAACTGAAATATAAAACCCCATATCAAGCACCCGGCGGGCAACGTCAATGTCTCCGGAAAAACAGTGAAAAACGCCTTTAGCTCCTGGCTCAAGCTCTGAGGAAAGTATGTCCAGCGCGTCATTATTGGCCTCTCTGGCATGAATAATAAGAGGAAGGGACAGGGCAGAGGCTACCGAAATCTGCCTGGCAAAGATATCTTTTTGGATGTGGCGGGGCGAGTATTCCTTTGCGTAATCGAGCCCGACCTCTCCCCATGCCACCACCTTGTCGCTGTGGCTGGATGCAAGTTCTTGCAGGAACTCAATGACATCGCTGTCACTTTTTGCTGCATCATGGGGATGAATACCCACCGAGGCAAACACATTGGGATGTTCAGAGGCTATTTCAACAGCCCTTTTTGACGATAGCCTGTCAATGCCGATTGTTATCATCTGTCTGACACCGTCATCAGATGCACGCTTTATGACAGCATCCACATCTGATGAAAGGGGTTTCATGTCCAGGTGGGCATGGGTGTCAACTATGTAGCAGGTTTCCATACAGTACTCACTCGAAGAAATAAATTTGGTGGGTAAATAGCTCAAAGCTCAAGGCTCAAAGTAATAGAAAGGGTGATTCTCTGCTTTAAACTTCTAACTTTGAGCTAACTTTCATGGCCATGGAAGCAAACCCCATGTTATGAAAGTTTCGTGAGTACTATATAACAGCTATCCTGAAACTTGGCGACTGATAAAAAAGAAGGGATTTTACACAAAATCCGCAAGGCTCATCTTCATAACCTTGGATGCGGCTGCAAGCGCTGCCTGGTACCCTGCATCAAGCGTCTTGAGGTCTGAGATGGCCCTGATAATGTCGGTGTCCTCCACATCGGACAGACGCTCCTCAATGGTGAGGGAGAGGGATGTTGAAAGCTCTTCCTTTTTTTCAAGAGTATTTCCCATGGCGCCCAGCTTGGCTGTCTGCCTGGTTACATACTCCATGCTCACGTTGAGGTCTTCAATAGCAGTCTCTATGCTGTGCTGGCTGTTGGCATTAAGGGCGTCCTGAAGCATGTCAAGTGCCTCAAATGCGCCACTCTGCACCAGGGCTGTCTTGCCATCAAGATTTATCTTCTGGGTCTGTCCGGTCCCGATATCAATGGAAAAATCCTCCTCATTGCCGTTGTAGGTAACCTGTCCCTCCTTATCCAGCATGAAAGGGGTCTCTCCGTTATCGTACCCCTTGGTACGTGACCCGGCCAGAATGTACCGCCCGCCTATGCTGGTATTGGCAATGGAAACCACCTCTTCAAGAATTACCTTTATCTCATCAGCAATGGCACGCCTGTCAGTGGCATTCAGGGTATCATTTGCCCCCTCCACTGCAAGCTCATGTGCCCTGGCAAGCCTGTCCTGCACCTGCCGCATGGCAGTCTCTGTTGCCTGTACCCATCCCTGGCCAAAAACAATGTTCCTGGAAAACTGTTTTGTATCGGAAAGCTCGCTCCTGTAGCCCAGCGCATGTGTGAGATTTACCGGGGCATCCGACGGCCTTCGGTAAATCTTGCCTGAAGATATGGAGGCGTTGGTCTTTGCCTGATTTTCAACCAGCCTTGTAAGGTCTGTATTTATTCTGTCATAAAGAGAATTCATGGTAACGCGCATGGCATCACCTCCCTGGCTTAAGCCTTTACTTTAACTGCTCAGTGGTCTGTCCAGACCTTTTACTTGGCCTGGAGCAGAGACAGGAACATCTCGTCCGCCGCCTTGATGAGTTTTGCGGCTGCGGTATATGCATGCTGGAACTTTATGAGATCAGACATCTCCTCATCAAGGGAGACACCTGACACATCATCTCGCCTGGTCTCAAGTTCATCAACACTGGCCCTGGCAAAATCATATTCCATCTGAAATCCCCTGGAATGGATACCTACTGTTCCAACAAGCCCCTGATAAAACTCGTTAAGCGTGGCGCCATCCAGTTCTGTCACCGTATATGTATTGAGGTCCCTGATATCCAGGGCATTCATATTGTTGGCAGGGCTCAACGCGCCGCCAAGTGGCGTGGAAAGCTCCACATAATCAAAAAGCCCGGTATTATCAGCCCTTATGTAAAAACGCTCTCCCGTGCCTTCTGCTGCAATGCGAAGCCTGCCGTTTACCACTTCGGCTGAGAGATAGGGGACCGCATCGATTGCATCAGCCACATCTGAAAGAGAATCACCGGCATTAACGGTAAAGGGGTAGGAAGGGGCTGGAGGATTAAGGATATTTCCATCCTCATCCATCACATCTATTGAAAAATTGACGCCTGCTGTAACATCAGTGTCATAGGAACTGATTACATCAAAGGTCCTTTCCACCTTCAGGGTACCGTCATGGCTTTCAGCGGCTGCGCCTGTTCCAAGCCCCAGGAAACTCAAAAAATCCGTATTTCCAGCTACGGTGTCGTCAAGAGACACTGCATAACCCTCATTTTCAGACTCGATATGAACCAGGTCATTTTCCACCCATGCATGAATGCCATCAATATCATCCATCTGGTCCAGAATATCATCCAGGGAATCAGTATCCCTGTCAAAGGCAATATCACTGGTCTGGACCACTGTACCGGCACTGTCAATAAGCTGCACACGAACTGTCCCGGACTCTATACGGGCATCAAGGGCCCTGTTTTCATCCATGACCGCCACATTGGCAAGGGCACTTACGGCCCCATATTCCTCCACTCTGGCAGCAGCCACAAGACGAGGGTCCTCCTGAAGCTTACTACTTACCGCAATGGTGCTGGCATCCTCTCCTGTAAAAAAGGAATTTACACCAAGGGCAGTCAGTGCCCCTGACGTATCATTGCCAAAGGCAAAGCCCGCTACCCCGCCTGTTCCATCAAGGCCAATGACCAGCCTGTTATTAACTATCCTTGCATCAAGTCCTGGAATGGGCGTATTGGTATTTATATCATCAACGATATCATCTAGAGATGTTACTCCTTCGGTAACACTTACCGTATAGGGCTCAACAATATCTGTACTGGGATCGGCATCCATAACGTCGCCGTTACTGTCATACAGATATATTTCAAAGGAGCCTGTTTCAACAACATCTGAAAAGGCAAGACCGGACGCCCTGCTGCTTATGGCAGTGGTGGTGTCTATGACATCATAGTTGGCTGTGGTCTCCTGCAGGGGAACCAGCCCCGCACCCTGGCTGTGAACCCCGTTTACCGCCTTTATCAGCTCAGATGCCCACTTATTAAGTTGTTCCGTGTAGTTTAACGGATAGTCAGCATCAAACTTACCCAAGTCCAGCCCGGTTACGCCCCCTGTAATACTGTCTATCTGAAATGAAATTGGCACGGAACCAGGCTCAACGTCTTCAATGGTTATCCTGCCATCATCTGTAACAGATGCCTCAACACTGTTAAGACCTGCCACCAGGGGATATGCTGCCTCAATACCGTCCAGAAGCTCCTGTACCGTCCCTCCGGATGTGCAGTTGACTGCCGCAGGCCCAACAGGGTTACCGTCCTGATCAGTGCCGGAAATTGTAATCGTAAAATTACCGGTTACTGTGACGCCATCTATACTGGCCCAGGGCGTGGATGCCCTGATAGCCATTCCACCTGACGAGTTTGGCACTGACCCTGTAAGCACAGTTGGGCTGCTGGGCATCACCCTGTCTTTAAGCTCCAGCCATCCGCCAAGCTCTCCAGCCTGAACTTCCCTGTTGGTCAGCTCCAGCTCCTGCCCGGCGCTGCCCTGCCAGTAAACCTTTCCGTTCTTCATTGTCAGGTCCCATGATTTGTCACTTTCAACCAGTGGGCTTCCCTGGCCAATCAGAACCGTGTAGGAACCTCTCTCTGTCTCAAAGTAGTTGATATCCGCAAGCTCTGACATGCGCTTTATCATCATGTCACGCTGGTCCCTCAGGTCATTGGCAGAATGATTTCCCGCCTCGGACGAGACTATCTGGACATTTATTTCAGCAACCTGGCTTGCAAGCCGGTTTATATCCTTTACTACCGTGTCGATGTTTATATCCACATTCTTGGAAATTTCGACTAACTGGCTGTACTTGCCCCTTATCTCCTTGGTAAGCAGATCTGCCCTCTGAAGCAGGGTTGTCCTTTCAGGCATTCCCTCAGCATAGTTGGCCACATCATCCCATGCGGTCCAGAACTGGTTAATCTGTTCATTCAGGCCATTTTCCTCCACCTCATTAAGCACGCCCTCGACCAGTTTCATGCCCGCCTGCATTGTATCACTTCCTGACATATCGGATGTCTTTTCAAACAATGTCTTTGTTATGAACTGGTCGTAATCACGCAGGATATCAGTTGCAACAACTCCGTTTCCTATATGGCCCGCAGACATTGGGGTAGGGACACGAGCACGGGTAATTGTGTCCTGCCGGGAATATCCCCTGGTGTTGACATTGGATATATTATGGCCAATGGTCTGAAGGGAGGTCTGATGACTTATAAGGCCATTTTTTGCTACATTGAGAAGTCCTGTTAAACCCATTATTCCAGCATCTCCTGTTTGCCGTTTGCACGGCGATAGGCCTGCATTGCCCGGTTAGCACGCTGCCTGGAAAAGCCCTGGAAAAAACAGCCTTCTTCCCTGAGCCCTTCATCAGCATAGAATCCGCCACCTGCCAAACTGCTGCCGGCGCTGCTCCTGAAGTCTGCACTGGCACCATAGGTAAGGGGCTCCTGTTGCCTTTTTCTGCCGGATAGTATGTCTGCAAGCTGCCTGTTCATCTCCTGCTGCTCACTTATCCAGACCCACAAACGCCTGTTTGTGACAAATGCCTTCTTCTTGCTGGTGGATAGCCGCATCTTCCAGTCAATTAGCCTGAGCCTTTCAAAAGGCGCAGCAGCATCCAGAATTTTTTTCCACCTCAACTCGGAATTTTTGCAGTCAGGTCCAAGCCCTGGAATTTCAGCATCCATGCGTTGCTCAATAGCCTTCAACTGGGAGGCAAGTTTCTCCTTGTGCCTGCCAATATTCCAGATTGACGCCAGTTTCCGGTCTCTCAATATCTGCCACTCCTTTTCAAGGAGTTGATTCATCATCTCCCAACCTCCGGTAAGGGCGTGGGCAAGCTCCCAGAACTTTGACGACAGGCCTCTGGAATTGGTTTGAAGGTCAGTATGATTTCCATTTTTCATGGCAATTCATCCTCTTCAACGGCTGCGTTTTCCTCATACAACCCGGTAATTTCAGCAGCATCCATGCCGTATGCGCGCCTTAAATCTGAATAGATCTTCTCACCAAGGCCTGTCCCCCTGCCGTGGGCAGCAGCAGAGGCAATTTTTTCATCCAGCATGTCTGTAAATATCTCTTCCTTGAGTCCCCCATCAATCAGGCCTGACTTGGGAACAGTCTGCCTCATGGTTTTTAGAAGTTTATGCAGAAACAGGGCTTCAAAATCCGCGCATGCCTTTCTAAGCTCCGCATCCCTGGATGCACCTTCTATCTCATTTGATACCTCATTCAGCCTTGCGCTGCGGGCAGTAGAGCGTGCCACCATAAGTCTTTCCGGTACCGGGGCTATGTCTAGTTTCTGCATTGTTCCGGGTTCTCCTTGATTTTTTGAAATCAGCGCCGTTTTCTGCGCTATGATTTGGTTTAATGGCCGCCTAGATAACTTCAAGATCTGCCTGCAGAGCACCTGCACTCTTTATGGACTGAATTATTGAAATAAGGTCCCTGGGCGTAACCCCCACGGCGTTCAGGGCACTTACCAGTTCTCCGATAGTGCTTCCGGATTTAAGCACTACCATCTCGCCTCCCTGCTCCGATGTCTTTACCTCTGCCTGGGGTGTCACCACGGTCTGTCCCTGGGAGAATGGCCCTGGCTGTGATACGGCTGCATTCTCACGAATATTTATACTGAGATTCCCGTGGGCTATTGCCACAGTGGAGATCCTTACATCCTTGCCCATGACCACGGTTCCTGTACGCTCATCCATGATAACCTTGGCCTGTTGCTCCTGAGCCACGTTAATGTTCTCAATGGCTGCCATAAGCCCCACCACATTTCCCTCATACTCTGAAGGCAGATTCACCCTGATTGTTTCAGCATCCAGAGCCCTGGCAAAATCTCCTCCAAGGGTATCATTTATTGATTCCACAGTGCTTGCCACAGTGCTGAAATCCGGTTTGAACAGGCTGATATCAAGATGATCCTGATTATTAAATTCTATAGGTATCTCACGTTCCACAGTGGCACCGTTTGGAATACGCCCTGCAGTGGGGTGATTTTTGGTTGATGAACTCCCGCCACCTGAAGCAGAATAGCCGCCCAGAACAAGTGGCCCCTGGGCAAGTGCATAGATCCTTCCATCCGGGCCCTTGAGGGGGGTGAGAACCAGGGTTCCGCCCTGTAGGCTTTTGGCGTCACCGATTGAGGCTACGTTTACGTCAATCTTCTGACCGTTTTTGGCAAATGGCGGCAGCTCGGCAGTTACCATGACGGCAGCGGCATTTTTTACCTGCACGGCGTTGGGGTTAAAATTGACCCCCATTCTCTCAAGCATGTTTGCAATGGACTGGATGGTAAATTTTGCCTGGGTACCGTCTCCTGTCCTCTTAAGCCCTACCACCAGGCCGTAGCCATAAAGCTTGTTGGCACGCATACCCTGTATGGATGCAATGTCCTTCAGGCGTGTGGCATTAGCGTAATTATTTGAAATTACAAAACAAAATACCACAACTGCAATTATTGACAAAAGATATTGTGATCTTCTCATGGTACTATTTGAATTCCGTCTTTTAGGGTTTGAAACGCACGCAATAACTCTTCATGCCCGTAAAATAGCAAGCCGTGGACCATGATAACGCAAAAAGGGAGGAGCAAAGGTCATACTGCCACCACAAAAAAAATTTATCAATAATTATAATATATTAAAACCAGAACAGAATTAAAGGAAGGACGTGTTAAAGAAGGAGATGTGAATAAAAATGCCAACTTTGCGGAAACATGGAACAGGTAGTGGAATATCAGGTGGGAAAATTCTGCCTGTAATAGCCCAATTGCTGATTTAGCTATTGTTCAGATTTGCTACATAATTAACGATTTTTTTTGTTGAGAAGCCCCTTACAAACCGATAATAGCCGTAAAAGACAGACCTGTTTAATATGTACGTATCAACACCTCACATCCGGCACTCGACCTCCTGTAGGTAGTTGGCCAGTGAATAGACGGTTATTACATGTACATCTTGACGGGGCTGTTCCACTTCCCCGGCATACACAAGGAGGGAAGGGCCGGCAATCTGTTCTTTGAACAGGGAGCGGAACTTTTTCAGGCCCCGAAAATAGTTGCTTGTAATGGTCTGGCCGGATTTAATCTCGATCGGCAGAAGGAAATGCCCCATACTGTACACAAGGTCAATCTCATTGCCGTTGCTGTCCCTGTAAAAGTAGAGGTTGGATCGTTTGCCCCGGTTGTATCTGAACTTCAGGGCCTCCATCACTACGGTATTCTCAAAGAGACTCCCCCTCAGTGGATGAGTTGCCACCTGTGATTCGTTTTCTATGCCACATAGCCATGCCGCAAGGCCCGTATCGTAAAAATAGAGTTTAGGGGTCTTTACCAGTCTCTTGCCAATATTTGCGTAATATGGTTGCAACAGAAACACAATGTAACTCGCCTCAAGCACGGTAATCCACTCACGGGCGGTCTTTTGCGAGATACCTACATCATCCGCAAGACTGCTTAAATTCAGAAGCTGTCCGCACCGTCCGGCGCAAAGGCGCACGAACCTCTGGAAGAGACTGAGATTGCGTATATTCATCAACTGCCGAAGATCTCTTTCAACATAGGTTTCAAAATAATCACCATATGCCTGGGCGGGCTCTATGCCCTGATCATATATCCTGGGATAGAACCCCGTATAAATCATCTCATCAACGGCAGGAAGCCTCAGTCCCGCCAGCTCTTCAAGACTCAGGGGCAGCAGTTTCAGCAACGCTGCTCTACCTGCAAGGGACTGACTTATATCCCTCACTAACTCAAACTGCTGCGATCCGGTCAAAACATAAAGTGAATTTTCTCTTTTTTCATCAACCGTAACCTGTATCCACGAAAGCAATCCCGGAACGCGCTGTATTTCATCTATTACCGCCCCGTCAGGATACTGCTTAAGAAAGGCAACGGGATCTTCTTGGGCAAACTCTCGAACCAGCGGATTTTCCAGATTAACATATGGCTTGTGGGAGAATGTTGTCCTTGCCAGCGTGGTTTTGCCCGACTGCCTGGGACCGGTAATGGTAATAACCGGGTATTTCTGAAAAAGATTGTCTGCATTCTCAGCCAGTTTCCTGGGAATAAAATTATGCAATTTCATACTTTCACCTCGAAATTGCATGATATCAGAAAAATATCCGTTAGCAAATATGCCATGTGCAAAAATTTCTCTCCATGTTTGAGGCTGATGATTTAAAAAATATAACGCACGGCGCAAAGACAGACCCGGACTCACTTCCAGTATGCCAGGCCATTTAACAAGCTTAGACTTAACAAGTTTAGACTTGGCAAGTCTGAACATGGGCATTAAAGTCTTTCCTGAATTGAGCGTTTCAAAAGTTTGAAGAAATGATTTTATACGATATTAAAAGGAGTTATATCTATCATACTCTTCAACTTTTGAAACCCTTCGGGATTGCCGGATTCACTGCATCTCCTTTGTCAGAGAAATTCCCATATAGCCGACTATTATG
>WGBG01000165.1 GCA_015494395.1 Deltaproteobacteria bacterium | reverse complement strand
TGCAAACAAATCCCCGGCCTTTTCCAAGATGGCATTTGCCGCGCCCTGTCGGAGAATGGAATAACTTCTGCGATAGGCTTTCCACGCCGTAAAAGCACTATAGTCTCGCCATGTTCCACCTCAGTAAGAAAGATAGATGCCTTTTTCCTGAAATCTGTGAATGTAACTGTCTTCATAAAAGCTCCTCTCAAATGTACATTTTAATGTGCATTCAGGAGAGCATATTGTCAATATATTTTTCCCGGGCAACATACCAGTTGAAGAAACTTCTATTGGATGCCTTGTTAAAAAACACAAAACTGAACCGCGAAGGAACGATTATTTTACCAATGGAGCGGCCCGTAGTGATTAACCATAGGTTCCGTTTAAAACGGGTATTTTGATCATCTCTTCTTCATATTCCCTGGCTTGGACTTTTTGAAAAATATTTTGACTTACCTCGGGGGACAATACTCTTTCACCACAGCCAGGGCACAATTCAAATTTCACATCTCTAACCATGTAAAGCTTACCATTAATTCTAAGATCAATTTCACCCCTTTTTTTTATCAAGACCTCCCCACAAACTGCACATTTCATTTCTTCTTCCTCCTGACCGTGTAATTGTGATCCCATGCTGTCGAATTAAGAGTTGGATCATAACTTGTAATTACCCATACAGGTTTCAAGGAACAAAGCACATGTAAAAATCTGTTTCTTTCAGTAATACCACATATAAGACAACTCGGCCCATACTTATCCCGGGGATAATATTCGATAATTTCACCATTCAGAATTGCCTCTTTGATTTCATCAGGGGATATAGTTCGTTCTATACACCTTTCAAGAGCATGGATAGTGAAACGATATTCACCTTGCTCAATAGCTTCTTGTATTGAGTTGATCTTAACTTCCATAACAAACTAAAAGCTGAATGGCAGCAACAAGCTCAAGGCTCAAAGTTAAAAGTTTATCAATGGCGTTAGTTCTTTCCTGACGTTTTAGTCGTCTTGAAGACGGCAGGCCTTTTTGTTTACTCTACATCATAACCGTCCCGAGTTAATTCATCCCGTAGCGCCATCTGTGCCGGGGGCTCTCCATGTACCAGTTTTATCCTTGCAGGTTTTTCTTTAATGGATTTGGTCCACAGAACCAGCCCATTTGCATCTGCATGAGCTGAATAGCCTGAAATCTTGGTAACTTTTGCCCTTATGGGGATTCTCTCTCCGTCAATGATCACATACCCTCCGGGCTTGCGACTGTATCTGAGAATATCCCTGCCAGGAGTGCCCTTAGCCTGATAACCTGCAAACACAATATGATTTTCAGGGTCAGAAAGCGCCCGCTTCAGATGGTCCACGATCCGTCCTCCAGTACACATGCCACTTCCAGCAACAATGATGGCAGGCTTATCATAATCCAGGAGGCGTACATGGTCATAAAATCTGGCAGCAGAATACAGCCCATTGAAATCAAGGGGATGATCACCTGATAACATTAATTCCTTTGCCTCCTGGTCCCAAAACTGCGCCAGGGACGAAAAGATTTTTGTTATATCCGCACCCAGAGGAGTATCAACAAAGACTGCTACAGGAGATGTTCCTGAATCATGTTTTGAAAACAAGGGAAACTTCCGCCGCCACTTTGCCTCTGTAAACAGACGATCAAGCTCATAAAGCAACTCCTGGGTCCTTCCCAAAGCAAATGCCGGGATATAGACGGTTCCCTGATTTTCAATAGTAGCAGAAACCACCTCTCCCAACCTGCTAACGCGCTTTTCCCGGTCTTCATGCAGACGGTTGCCATAGGTTGATTCGAGAATGAGTAAATCACTTGATTCCGGGATCTCCGGATCAGGGAGCAGTGGTGTATCTATGTTCCCAAGATCACCCGAAAACAGCACTGAGTACTCATTGGCTGCGTGTCTGAATACAAAGCGGATAAACGAGGAACCAAGGATATGCCCGGCACGGCCAAGGGAGAAAGAGGCCCCCCTCTTGAGATCAAAACTCTGGCCATATTCGAATCCCCAGGACAACTCATCTATAATTCCAAGTATCTTTTCAAGCTCTTCCCCTACATAATCCATAAAGTGCATGGCATCCCTTAACATTACACCCAGAAGGGCCTTTGTCGGATGTGAACAGATTATATCTCCATGAAATCCAGATATTATCAGCCTGGGAAGCCTGCCGATATGGTCAATGTGAGCATGAGTAAGAAATATGTAATCAATATCATCCGGTGCTACCGGCCACTCTGACAATGGGACTGCCTGGTCATTCCCATGCACTGCCCCACAATCTACCATGATATTCAGTCTGTTCCACTGAAGCAGATGGCATGACCCGGTCACACACTTTTCAGCACCAAGATGTATTAAATGGGGGACGGTTGACAAGAAATCAGCCTGTATCAATCAATATCAGGAATAACTTCCGTGGTGTTGTTCTTTCTTTGCGTTCCTGGCGTCCTTGAGCGAAGCGGGCGGTTCAAAGAATAAAAGCTGAACCGCTAAGGACGCAAAGGGGTTCAACTGGATCATCAATGCTGGAAGAGACAGGGCTCCATACATTCAAAGCTGGCAAAGATTTTATTGAGGTCTGGTTCAGTTCCTGATGGGTGAAAGAAAAAATTGTGGGCTGAACCACTCTGCTTCACAAATTTCATTTTATATGTAAAGCCTAAAGGCCCTAATTCATATCGTTTTAAGCCTTTATCAATTGCATCATAAATTGTATGCAAAAGCAAAATACTCCCGGCACTTAATCTTTCGTAATTGGGATCACGTCCCGGAATATATG
>WGBG01000164.1 GCA_015494395.1 Deltaproteobacteria bacterium | reverse complement strand
GGGTGTCTGTAGGCGCACTGGATAATCACATACAATATGGTCATTTCTAGATTTTACAAGGAGGTAAGAAATGGCCAGAAGGAGATTATCAATGCGCAAGGTAAAGCAGATACTTCGTTTGAAACTTCAGGCAGAGTTGAGTGATCGTGCAATAGCCCGCAGTGTGAATGTCAGCAGGGACACGGTTAAGGAATATACGAATCGGGCCGTTGCAGCAGGTCTGACTGATTGGGAGCGGGTCAGCACAATGACCGAGGCTGAACTGGAACAGCTCCTGTTTCTGCCTCGATCTAGAGCAGTGAGGGACAAGAAGCTTCGCACTCCTGACTGGGAAAAGATTCATGTAGAGTTGGGCTGTAAAGGAGTGACTCGATACCTGTTATGGCAGGAATATCTCCAGGAGGATCCTTCAACAGCCTATAAATACAGTCAATTTTGCAATTTATACAAGGAGTGGGCAGGGAAACTGCCTGCAGAAATGGTTCAGGTCTATAAAGGCGGAGAGTATCTTTTTGTTGACTATGCTGGTGTCAGAGTGCCGTGGTTCGACAAGGGGACAGGTGAGGAGAAGAAGGCACAGATATTTGTTGCGACCCTTGGTGCCAGCAGCTACACCTATGCAGAGGCCCAGCCATCGCAGAATATAGAGTCATGGGTAACAGGACATGTTAACGCCCTGGAATTTTTTGGCGGTGTACCTGAGATTGTGGTGCCTGACAATCTTAAATCAGCTGTAAAATCACCATCATATTACGAACCTGACATAAATCCCACCTATGATGATCTGTCTCTTCATTACGGTTTTGCAGTAATTCCTGCCAGGGTCAGGAAGCCAAGGGACAAGTCCAAGGTTGAGACTGCGGTTCAGGTGATAGAGCGCTGGGTGCTTGCCCCTCTGCGTAACAGGCAGTTCTTCAGTATCCACGAGATCAATGAAGCCATGCGTCCCCTTCTGGATGCAGTAAACAACAGGCAGATGAAACATCTGGGGAAGAGCAGGAAGGAGCTGTTTGAAGCTCTGGATTTGCCTGCTCTTCGCCCATTGCCTGAATACGCCTTTGAGTATGCAGAGAGCAGGAAGGCACGTGTGGGGATCAACTATCATGTCTGTTTTGACAAGTATTATTACAGTGTACCCTATACCCTTATCAAGGAAGAGGTTGAGATAAGAGCCACCTCCAGGACCGTTGAGATCTTTCATAAGGGCAGCCGTGTTGCTTCTCATAAACGAGGTGGCCCGCATAAGTATGTTACGTCTGCCCTGCACATGCCAGATGCACACAAACGGCGCAGCCAGGAGTGGTCTCCTGAACGTTTTATCAGATGGGCCGGCAAGATAGGCCCTGGGACCAAGACAGTTATTACCCATCTCCTGGGCTCCAAGCGGCATCCTGAACAGGCTTACAAGGTCTGCATGGGCATATTAAAACTCTCTGACAAGTATCCTGAAAGCCAGCTTGAAGCAGCATGCAAACGGGCCGTAATGTACGAAATTTACAGCTATAAACGCATCAGTAATATTCTGAAAAACGGATTGGCACAGGAAGAATCCTCCACTGAACCAAAGGCCACCAGGCCCCATCAGCATGTGCGCGGTTCCAGCTACTATCACTGAGGAGGTGGGATATGCTTATACAACCTACACTGGACAAGCTTAGAGAGATGCGCCTCTACGGCATGCTTGCCGCCCTTGAAGAACAGGCCGAGAATACAGAATATAATCAACTTTCCTTTGATGAGAGGCTGGGCTTCCTGGTTGACCGGGAATGGACATACAGACAGGAAAAGCGGCTTGCAACCAGGATAAGACAGGCCAGGTTCAGAGAAAGGGCATTGATGGAATCTCTTGATTTATCGGAGACAAGGGGATTGGACAGACGTCAGGTTCTTTATCTTTCCCAGCCCGAATGGATCAATAACCATCTGAATGTAATAATAGTTGGACCCACCGGCACAGGCAAGACGTTTCTGGCCTGTGCGCTGGGAGACGCCGCGTGCAGAAATGGTTTTAGCACTCACTATTTCCAGACAGTGAGGCTTCTGCGTGAACTCAAGGCAGCACACATAGATGGCAGTTATGAAAAAATACTCTCAAAACTGGCCAAAACCAGGCTACTCATATTTGATGACTGGCTTCTGGACAGCCTTGACCTGTCCCAAACACGTGATTTGCTGGAAGTGATAGATGACAGGTTTAACAGGGGCTCCACCATCTTTGCCACGCAACTGCCAGTATCAGAATGGCATTCCAGGTTTGAAGATCCAACCCTGGCAGATGCCATGATGGACAGGATAGTACATAACGCTTACAGACTCACAATGGAAGGAGACTCACAAAGAAAAAAACAGAAAAAATTGACACAAACCGGCCACTAAGTAAAAATCATAACACCGGTGCCGCCTACGGCACTAAGGGTGGCCGGATAACTTCGGAATCGGTGGCCGAATTGGTCGGAATAAGGACATGGCTAATACCTTAAGAATCCCAAAATTTTTAGATAATTTTTGATTTATATCATTTAACATTATTTTTTTGTTACATTCCATAAGTTTTGGCTCATCTTCTAGAGCTGAAAAGTTGAACAACCCTCACCTAAAAGGCGAGGAGTTCATTAGGAATCGATTTCAAATCGACTATCATCTGTTCTTATTGGCAAGCATTGTTTTATAAAGAGTTTCCACAAAGGCGAAATTCTTCTTACTGTCCTGCTCGCAACAAATATATTGAAAATTATTATCAAGAATCTTTTTTTTATTTGAAATGGTTAGGGCTTCCATGATACATGAG
>WGBG01000163.1 GCA_015494395.1 Deltaproteobacteria bacterium | reverse complement strand
TACGAAATAGAATTGCGTGAACGTATGATTCGTATTGAAGATGAGTTGAAAAAACGACGTGAACTCATACTTCAATTCATGCATAAGTTTGACAAGCACTTTGAGCAGGTTGACAAACGTTTTGAACAGGTCGATAAGCGCTTTGACCAGGTCGATAAACGCCTTGAGATCATGGACAAGCGCTTTGACCAAGTGGATAAACATTTTGAGCAAGTAGAAAGGCGTTTCGAGTAGATGGACAAACGCTTTGAAGAAATGAATAATCGCCTGGACAAGTTCATGCGGTGGTCTTTTGCCACTACATTGACAGTTGGAGGCCTGGTCATAGCTGCTATAAAATTATTGCCTCCCCTTTTAAGCCATTGATTGAACGATTTCTCGGAAAAGTGCACAAGGAGAGTACACAAGGAATTATTAAAGGCATGGAGTGATCTTTGGAACCTAAAGCGGGAGAACGTGTCAAAACGTACAAGTAATAGTCCCCTCGACACGGTATCCACTCCTGTCAGGGTAAAACATAGATAAAAAATATAATCTTACTAAAAGATGGAGAAAGATATGACTACTAATCTTACAGCGGTTTTTCAGAAATCGCCCTATGGATACATTGGATATGTAGAAGAACTACCTGGAGCTAATACTCAAGGGAAAACTCTTGAAGAGACAAAAAAGAATTTAATAGAAGCCATCAGGCTTGTTTTAGATGCAAATAAACAAATCATGGAAGAAGAACTAAAAGATGAAGAATTTACCAGAGAGCAAATTGGAGAAGTTGTAATTTGAAAAGAAGAGATTTAATTCGTCACCTTGAAAAGAATGAATGCGAGTTTTGGAGAGAAGGAGCCAATCATACAGTTTATGTAAATCGTAAAGAGAAAAAAGTAACCACAATCCCAAGGCATAGAGAAATTGATGAAAATTTGGTCAAGAAAATTTGTAAAGACTTAGGAATACCAAGACCATGTTAAATCGCTCCCCCCAATCGCCAATCCGCAGTGCCCTTCGGGCTTGTGTCATGTTGGCAGAAGAGCTTTGTCGTTACATGCAAAGCCTTCTCAACGTGCTAATTGGCAGATTGCAGGAGCAGGATCCACTGGCCAGACATTGATGAGGACCTAAGCAAACAAGACCTCTCCTGTTCCTGATTCTACCATATTCTTCTTTTCATGCCTCAATTCCCCAAACTGCCTTGGTGGGCTACATTTGGTCTGTCAGTTGTTATCTTTTTAACAATCCTGTTAGTCCTCTCTCCAAGCTTATTGGTATATTCAGAAAACCCTGAAAAAAGCGATGCCATACTGCTGCTTGTTGGACCGGTAACGAAGGCAAGAAGACAGTATGCAAACGAGCTTCTTGACACAGGATATGGCAAAGTGCTTTTAATCCCTGCCTTTAACCAGGCGCTTGACCGGGAGGGAAAACGGATTCCGTGTAATTTCACCAAAAGGAACAAAACTAAAAACTATACATTAGCATCTCAATCTGGAAACAGTACTCGAGATACCAACATCTCATCACTGTTATGCCAGTACATGGAAGACACGCATCGGGAACTTCTGAGAGGCAGAAAAATGATGGAGGCACTTGATATTCACTCTGTTAATATCGTAAGCTCTCCATACCACTTGCGAAGAATAAAATTCATTTCAGAACACGTATTTGAACACTATCCCGTTACCATACACTTAACTCCCACCCCTTATGGCCCACAACCTGTGAAACTGTGGTGGACAGACAGGGATCAACGGTGGTGGGTCTTGAACGAATGGATAAAACTGATATGGTTTTTTATCTACTCTCCTTTCTGTAGCCGATAATAAGGACAGGTTGCGTTAAGTACCGGCACTCAATCCAAAATTGAACTATGATCAGAGAAATTTATATCAAACTGACCTTCCTGATACTGCTTTTGGCAGTGCTTTTCTATGATACCTTTCCTTACCTGCTATACCAGTGGAACCAAGGCGACAACAACTACTGTTATCTCATTCCCCTGGTTGTCGCCTACCTGATATATGAAAAAAGGGAAGAGCTAAGCGCCATTCCTGATGCTCCATCCTGGAAGGGCCTGTTTGCCTTTATCCCAGGTATTGCACTCTACTGGTTCGGAGAGCTGGCAGGCGAGTACTACACCCTGTATCTTTCAATGTGGCTGATTTTTACAGGTTCACTCTGGATGATTGTCGGCTGGGAAAAGATAAGGATAATGGGATTTGCCCTTTTGCTGCTGCTTGCCATGTTCCCACTTCCAAGTTTCTTTCACACCCGGCTCTCACTTCAGTTAAAACTCCTTTCATCAAAGCTTGGGGTTATGCTGATGCAGTCAATGGGCCTGTCAGCCTACAGAACCGGAAATGTTATTGATCTTGGCTTCACACAGCTTCAGGTGGTGGATGCATGCAGTGGCCTACGCTACTTTTTCCCCATGATTATCATGGGGCTTCTCATTGCCTATTTCTCCAAGGGGGCTTTGTGGAAAAAAATCACCATTGTTATCTCCACAATCCCTCTGGTGGTGGTTGCAAATGGCATCCGTATCGCTGCCACGGGATTTCTTTACCAATACTTCGGAAAAACGGTCACAGAAGGGACTTTTCATGATGTTTCCGGATTTATTATGTTTATTGCCTCTGTCGCACTGCTTATCCCGGAAATGTGGATGTTGAACCGGCTGTTTCCTGAAAAACATTCCAGGGAGGGCACTGAAAAAAGCTCCTGCAAATCAACAGAAATCAAAAAACATTCACCTGACAAATCCTGCACCGGCTGGTCAAGGTGGTTTATGCCACCACAGTTCGCTGTGGCCGGTACAGTACTTGCTGTAATTCTGGTCACATCTCACGGCATAGAGTTCAGGGAAAAGATACCAATCAAAAAACCCTTTGACACTTTTCCCATGAAGATTGGTGAATGGACAGGGACAAACAGTGTAATGGGGCAGAGGTTTATTGATGCGCTTGATTTCAGTGATTATCTCCTTGCAGATTACGTAAATCCCAGGGGGGAGATTATAAACTTCTATGTGGCATACTATGAAACACAACGAAAAGGGGAATCTATTCACTCTCCAACAACGTGCCTTACCGGTGGTGGCTGGTTATTTAAAGATCGCCAAGAAGTGGAACTGTATATTCCAGGCAGGAAACCGTTTCCAGTACAAAGGGCACTGATACAACAAAACGGTACCAGGCAGGTGACATATTACTGGTTTCCCATGAGAGGCAGGGTGTTAACCAATGCTTACCAGATGAAACTTTATAATTTTTTGGATGCACTGTTCCTGCATCGCACAGACGGGGCACTGGTAAGGGTAATGACACCACTGGGCCCGGAAGAGACAGAGGCAGACGGAGATGCCCGCATACAGCATTTTCTTGAGAAGGCATTACCCGTCCTTGATCAATATCTGCCAGAGTAACAGGGCATGGAATCTTTCATAGCCTTTTTCCTCGCACTTTTCAGCACCATTATCTTCATAAACCTGCTGCTGAAGCTTGCCAAGAAGTACCAGCTTTATGACCAGCCAGGCGGAAGAAAGATGCATTCAAAGCCGGTGCCACGCCTGGGTGGGCTTGGCATGACTGCCGGTGCCTCACTGCCCATCTTCATCTGGCTTGAGCTTGACGCCACATTCAAATCAATACTTATGGGTGTGGCGGCCCTTGCAATTATGGGGCTTGTTGACGATCTTGTTGAGGTAAAGTGGAGCCGCAAACTCCTTGTGCAGGTAGCCGCAGCCCTTATAGTTGTAGTTTACGGCAAGGTTCAGATAACTTCCCTTGGGTTCTGGGCAGGACATGAAGTCACAATACCTGAATATATAGCCATTCCCCTCTCTTTTCTTTTCATTTTGGGTATTACCAATGCAATAAATCTTACAGACGGCCTCGATGGGCTGGCGGCAGGCCTGTGTACATTTATATTTGGCGCCTTCACGGTGATTGCGTACATCAGCGGGCTGTCCAACTGCATCCTTGCACTGGCAGCCATTCTCGGTTCAATCTGGGGTTTTTTAAGATTTAACACCCACCCGGCCATCATATTCATGGGAGATGCAGGCAGTTATTTCTTGGGTTTTTCTGCTGCGGTATTTGGAATAATCTGCACACAGTCTGCACACAACGCAATATCTCCAGCAGTTGTGCTTCTTATTCTTGCCTTTCCAATTACAGACACCCTCACAGTTATGACTGAACGCCTGTTGTCTGGCTCATCAATGTTCATGCCAGACAGACGTCATATACATTTCAAGTTAATCAGAGCAGGTCTATCCCAGCGGCAGGCGGTTGTCTGCATTTATGCCCTGCAGGCCCTTTTCACCTTTATTGCCTTCAGGCTGCTGTTCTATCCAGCCTCACTTATAACCGGCATCTTTTTCGCATCAGTCGTGGTTATCTTTGGCGTTTTGAAGGTAATAGAAAGCAGGGGAGTAACATTAAAAACAAAAGATAATTACGGCAAAAATAGCCTGGACAGTACTTATAACAAGCGCTTTGATGCGCTAATAGTAAAAATATCTCTCTATTTTGCCACTGCACTTATGGGGGCATATCTTGTTGTGCCACCCCTGCTACCGGTCTTTTCTTTTGACAGTTCTGCACTCTATTTCTTAATAATACCTCTGGCAATATCCATTGGCTATTTCCTCAAGGGAGTGTGGTTCCACCTTATCTGTCGTTTCAGCATTTACGGTGTGTCAGTTTACATAGCAGAGGCCATTCTACGCTCAGAGCCTTCTATGCAAAATCACTTTGGAATGCCGCTCTGGTATATACTTTTACTAACCAGCCTTT
Source organism: Deltaproteobacteria bacterium (assembly GCA_015494395.1). Classification (GTDB taxonomy): domain Bacteria; phylum Desulfobacterota; class Dissulfuribacteria; order Dissulfuribacterales; family QOAL01; genus S144-17. Next base: position 5,375 of record WGBG01000163.1, on the reverse strand, counting down.
CCCTTGCAACAATTCTATACCTTAAATTTGCTGTGGATAAAAATATTCAGCTTACGCCTCTTGATCTGTTGATTTTCCTTATTACACTTGCCTTTTCTGTGCTGCCCCTGCCTGCCAGACTTGTCTCCGCCATGGTGATTAAACTTTTTGTCAGTATGCTTGTATTTATTTATGCATCAGAGGCGGCACTTGATCAGGGTGGCAAACGCCGAAAAATTCTGGTTGTAGCTGCAAATATCGGCGCCATTATTATCGGCATCCGGGGTGCTATGACATTGCTGCAAACCTATTAAAAAAAAGAGGGGGAAAATATGATTGTAACAAAAACAGACCTTGATGATATCAAACTGCTTCACCGTGGAAAGGTAAGGGATATATACGAAGTTGATGATATGCTTCTTATCGTGGCAACAGACCGCATCTCTGCCTTTGATGTGGTTCTTCCAGACCCTGTTCCAGACAAAGGCAAGATACTTACACAGATTTCACTTTTCTGGTTTGAGAAACTGAAGGACATTGTACCAAATCACATTATATCTGGCGATGTAAAGGAATTTCCAGACAAGCTAAAGCCCTATTCAGAGCAGCTTGAAGGCAGAAGCATGCTCTGCAAAAAGGCAAAGCCACTTCCCATTGAGTGCATAGTCCGGGGGTACATCACAGGCTCCGGCTGGAAAGATTACCAGAAGAGTGGCATGGTGTGCGGGATCAAACTACCTGAAAACCTCAGAGAGTCTGATCGGCTGCCAGAGCCCATCTTCACTCCATCTACAAAGGCAGATGTGGGAGAACACGATGAAAATATCAGTTTTCAGGACGCAACTGGCAGCATCGGTAAGGAAGTTGCTGAGCAGGCAAGGGACATCAGCCTGAAACTGTACAAAACCGCTGCTGAATATGCGCTAAGGAGAGGCGTAATTATTGCCGATACAAAATTTGAGATGGGCCTGATTGATGGAAAGCTTATCCTTATAGATGAGGTACTTACCCCTGACTCTTCCCGGTTCTGGCCTGCAGACAGTTATGAACCAGGCAAATCCCAGCCAAGTTTTGACAAACAGTTTGTGAGAGACTACCTGGAGACCCTGGACTGGGACAAGAAAGCACCAGGGCCTAAACTTCCCCAAGAAATAATTGAAAAGACAAGGGCCAGATATATTGAAGCCTACCAGCGGCTGACAGGACAAGATTTTGCATAATATTAATAAAAGTATCCTGCGCCCCCTTGCTGTGATATTCCTGACATGCCTGCTCCTCTTGCCCGAGGTTGCGTGCAGCTATGGAATTTCAAAATGGGTCCATGTGCGATATGTCATTGATGGTGATACCATTGTTTTGCAAAACGGGCGCAAGGTGCGATACATTGGAATAAATGCCCCTGAAATTGCCCACAAGGACAAACCCGGAGAGCCCTTTGGAATTGAAGCCCGGGAATATAACAAAAAACTTGTTCAGAACCGGGATGTGCGCATCATACAGGCAGGAGACGGGGTGGATCGCTTTGGGAGAATACTTGCCTATGTCTTTACCAAAGATGGCCGTATGGTAAATGAAAGACTTCTCAAGGAGGGGCTTGCGCATGTATGCTTCTTTTCCAGAGACCTGAAATATAGACGTCTGTTGATTCAGGCCCAGCTCTTTGCAATTAATGCCCATAAGGGAATCTGGTCCCTTAGGCCCGTCAGGCCAGAAGATTTCTATATTGGTAACCGCAGATCTCAGCGATTCCATAGGCCGTTATGCAAGTTTGGAAGACATACCTCAAGGAATAACAAGGTCATATTCAAAAATAGAATTGCCGCATTCAAGAAGGGATACTGCCCATGCAAAAAATGTCGACCATAGTTATAAAAGCACATGAATATCTTGAGCACGACCCAGGGGCAGGGCACCCGGAATCACCAAGACGCCTTGAAGCAATATATGAACGTATTGGAGAGCCTGATATTTCAGAGCTTTTTACTGCCTTAAGTCCCAGAGAAGCAGCGGTTGAAGAGTTGCGCTGGAATCATGCCGGCGCTTACATAGAACGCATTGAGCGGACTGCAGGGGTTCCCCATTTCCAACTGGATCCTGATACTGCCACCAGTGCCGGTTCATGGAAGGCAGCCATTCTTGCGGTTGGCGGGGTTTTTACAGCAATGGATAAAATCAACTCTGCCGAAGCTGATAATGGTTTTGCATTGGTACGGCCTCCGGGACACCATGCAGAACATGATCATGCCATGGGATTCTGCCTGTTCAACAATGTTGCTCTTGGCGCGCACTACGCAAGGCGGGTGTTAGACATGAAGCGGATTCTTATTGTGGACTGGGATCTGCACCATGGAAACGGTACTCAACACAGCTTCTATGATAACAATGAAGTTCTTTATTTTTCCACCCACCAGTATCCTTATTATCCAGGCTCTGGCGCTGCAAACCAGACAGGAGAAGGTGAAGGCACAGGATTTACTGTAAACGTACCGCTTTCAGCCGGTGCTGGAGACAAGGAGTATGCGGCTATATTCAACAGGATACTCACCCCTGTTGCCCGTAAGTTTAATCCAGAGTTCATTCTGGTATCTGCAGGTTTTGATATTTATCACAATGATCCACTTGGAGGCATGAAGGTCACGGAAAAGGGGTTCGCCTGGCTTTCCAGGGTACTGCTTGACCTTGCTGCTCAGTGCTGCAACGGAAAAATCCTGTTCTGCCTTGAAGGGGGATATAATCTCACTGGTCTCAAAGAGGGGACTGCAGCCGTAATAAAAGAGTGTGCAGGAAGCAGCATTCTTTCAAAAAAAGATATATCCACACTCTCTGAAGCAGATACGCTTACGCCAACCGCTTCCCAGGCACTGGATATTCAAAAAAGATACTGGGACGTGAAGTGAACCAAGGATAACAACCTCTGCCATGTCAAATTACTGGACAGAAATCATAAAGGATATTTCAGAAGTTGCACGGCGTGCCCTGCATAACCTGGTAGTTGACAACACTCCCCCCCTACCTAAATGCTATGAACGGGAATTTATAGAAGTGGCATCAGCGATGCAGAAGGATGCCATCCTTGGTGAGGTTCTCAGTGAGCAGGAGTATATCAAGGAAAAAATCAAAACAGTAATTTTATCAGCCACAAATACATTTCAAGATACACAGAAGATTTTGCAGGATTTTGAGATCGATGCCCAGCGAAGCCTCTCACTTTTAGAAAAGGAATTTAGTGACATTAATGAATTTGTAAAAAAAATAGACCAGGAAAAGAGTGAAGAGCTTGGAAAGGAGATGGAATCATTCATTGGCAATAGCAATGATTACACAAAACGAATTGCCACAGCTATGTTGGATATTGGTAAGTACGCTGAAAAACTGGAAAAACTTACCAAGGAACTTGATGAGGATCACCTTACCGGTGTTTTTAACCGCAGGGCATGGGAGCATGATATAAAGGAGATCTGCCAGTCAGCCAACAGGGACCAGGATACAAACAAGGGTTTCTGTGTTGCAATGGTTGATATAGATCATTTCAAACAGATTAACGACACCTATGGCCACTCCATTGGAGATGCAATACTCAGGCAGTTTGGAAACCTGATTAAAAATCACTTCACAGTGTATGGTTCTGTTTACAGATATGGAGGAGATGAATTTGCTGTAATAATGCCCGGCATAGCCATGGAAGAGGCGGCAAGACACCTGAAATCACTTACATCCAAACTTGCCAAAACCCGTTTTCTTGCAGACAAAGGTAAGACACGAATATCAGTAACACTTTCATGCGGACTTTACTGCTGGCAGAGGGGAGATGAGCCGGGACACGTAACTGATGCTGCGGACAGGGCCCTTTATGAAGCCAAGAGGGCCGGGAGGAACTGCATAAAAATATATAACAAAGGTATGGACAAAGCTGAGGAATAAAATACCAAGATCTTCATGAATTTCCCTACTGTACCCGCGGTTTTATTTCGGCTCCCGGGCCATATTCCGTATCAATAAAGTCCTCGGGGGCAAGTTCAGGATAGACACTTGTACCGGGTTTTAATGAGATGCCACGTGGAATCTGGGTTCTTGTACCAATGACCACAAGCTCATCACCAGCACTTCCGACACTACACCCTCTGCCAATGCTCACACCAATATCAGTAATTGTTCTCTCCACCTTGCAGTCAGGTCCAACCTGTGTATCAAAAAACAGGATGGAATCCTTAACCACTGCACCTGCCCCCACATGAACTCCTGGAAACAGTATGGAGTTTTCTACCATTCCCTCTACACGAACCCCGTTGTAGAGCCTTACATTGTTTACACCACCTGAACTGTCTGCTCCAATTAGCGCAGGGCCGCGATCCCGTATTGCCTCATGGTCAAGGTTGGTCCTGAGCTGCCATGAGTCAAGCCTGATTGCAGGGTTTTGCCCAAGGGTATCCATATTTGCCTTCCAGTATTCCTCCAGAGTCCTGCTATATGCCCAGTATCCAAAGAACTTAAATCCATGAATGTTTTTTGATTGCAAAAGGGCTGGTATAATGTCCCTGCCAAACTCATGGGAATCAGAACTTGCGTTTTCTGTGAGTATGTCTGTAAGGACATCTGTCCGGAACAGGTAGGTTGTCATTGATGCCCAGTTGGAAAGCGGCTTTTCAGGTTTTTCCACATACTCAAGCAGCCGTCCGCCATCCCTGTGGCTGTCTTCTATTTTTCCAAGCCCAAACCGGGATGCACCTGAAAGGGGCACCTCCACAAAACCTACTGTTACATCAGCCCCGGATTCAAGGTGATATTCTATAAGGTTTGTGTAGTTCATGTTGTGCACATGATCTCCTGATACAATCAGGACATAGTCAGGTTTATACGCAGATATAAAATCCAGGTTCTGATAAACCGCATCAGCCGTGCCCTTGTACCAGTCCGAATCATGCATGCCCTGAAATGGCGGAAGTATTGAGATCCCGCGGTTTCTGCCAATCATGTCCCAGGGTGCACCACTTCCGATATGTTCGACCAGTGAGGAGGAACGGTACTGGCTGAGTATCCCCACCCTCTCAATGCCGGCATGCATCAGGCTGCTCAACGTAAAGTCTATAAACCTGTAAAGCCCGCCAAAAGGTACAGTGGATTTGGGCCTTAAATGGGTCAGAACTCCAAGTTCATCCACCCTGCCTCCGGCAAGGACCATGGCAAGAATTTTGGGCATATCAGTTTTACATCTCCAATAAGCTGCTGAATTGAGCGTTTCGAAATTAATGAAGCGACTTACAAATGCCTTTTAAAAAACTTCTGTAACCCCTTTGTATTAAAGGTTGTCATATCAATATCAGGAATATTCTTTAAAGGTATCTCTGCTCTGGCGCTTCCCCTGTGTCCACCGGCTGCCCCAAGCTTGCCAAAAACCC